>JASIEN010000382.1 GCA_030045935.1 Candidatus Sulfotelmatobacter sp. | reverse complement strand
CTACGTAGTCAGCGGCAGTTCGAACATTAAAGACCGGATAGTTGACCAGCAGAAAATCCTGGGTCGTCGCGTCGGCCTGATCTGGCAGGACTTTGCGACCGGGAACTCCGAGCAGCTTGATCGCCATGCCGCGGGCGAACCCGCCTTGGTCGTCGGAACCTACAGCGTTCGAGAATCGAACCCAAGCATGGAACGTGTGAGCCTCTGCGAACACGCCCTGGCGCATTGCGGCCGGCAAAGATGCCAGGACGGTGAAGTCGGCCCGGACGCACCCCTGCTGCTTGGCGTGAGCATCGCGCTGTGCCGGACGCTGCCCGCTCCGATACGCGTTCTGTATTTGCGACTCGGTGAGTTCTTTGATACGGCGGATCGCTTCCTCTTCGGTTAGCTCTGGCTTTCCTTGGGTCTCCCCAAGGGATCTGAATTGGGGGACAATCTCAGAGCGCAGGTGGGCGGGTTCTTCGCCCTTGTTTAGCGCGGCAGGCCCAGTCAAGGAAAAAAGCAGTAGTAGAGCTATACGCTGCACGACTGTTGCGCGACTTTCTGGAATTTAGAGCGATTTGCGGCCCAATTATAGTCCCAAGACGACATGCTGACCATTCGCGGATAGTGAGCACACAGGAATGCCCCCCTTCATGTGATTTACTGACGAACGGTGGAAGACCTGACCCGCTGATCGCGAGATCAAAGAGACGGCGCGATGGCCGAGGAAGATCCTGGTAAAAGTCGCCGATTCGTCCTGAACGGCGTCCTGTGGGTGTTGCGGACCGGCGCTGCCTGGGCGGACGTCCGATCGATACCCGTCCTTGCAGGCCTGCCACAGGCGGTTTCGGCAATGGGTTCGCTCCGGCGGCTCAAACGAAATGATATCTTTTCCGCAGCGGCGAGTTCGATTTAATGGGTGCTGCGTTAGGCCAGACGGCAAAGAGCAGATGATCGAATTGGAGTTTCTTCTTCGGGAGCGTCCTACTTTGCAGCCGGGCGAGCACTCATCCACTTCGACACCGACTGGGTGAATGCAGGGTCGGCGTTTACGAATGCGATGCCCAGATTCCCCCAAGCGTTCTTCCACACCAATTCCGCGACGGTCGTGATGGTGGTCCCCTGCCCCGGCAGCGCAAAACTTAGCTTTAAGGACTTGATGGTGGGACAGTCCTTGGCAGGTGACAAGGCTGCACCCCCGCTGCTAAGGTCTAGGATTTTGACGGGAATGCTTTCAGTGTCGTTAACGGTGAGATTCGCCGCGACATCCACTTTGACGCGCAATGAAGCCCGATGCTGCTGTTTCCCCATCAAGGGGCGGATCGCTCGAAGGCCGTTTCGCAGCTTGTCGTGTGTGAGCGGCTTGTAGATGACAAGATGAGTTCCAGCACCGAACACGGCATCGAGAACCGCATCCGTCCTGGCCAGCGCAATAATTATGGATTTCTTGCCGTTGGCAGATGCCTGAAGGTCTTTCAGTAGCAACGCCGCATTCGGCCCGTCTTGATCGTCAACAATCACTCCGTGAAACCTTTGCAGCGAGAACTTCTCTATCGCAGTTTTTGCCGTGGAACAATGATGCAGCTCGACTCCCAAGTCGCGACAGGCACGCACGGCGAGTGCCACGGTTTCGGGTTGCTGACATAACATTAAAGAACGTAATTGCACTCGCTCAGCTTAGAGAGCCTGTCTCGCTGGGAGCAAGTTACTAAAGAGAGTTGTCCCGAACCTAGTTGCAACGGCTCGGATATGGATGCGAATTGCGGTGCGAAAAAAGGATTCGGCCCGTTCGCCTTCACTTCATGACTGGGTTTTTGCCCGCTTCTCGGCACGTAAGCGCGGCAACCAGTTCCAGAATCGACTTCCCGAGGCATCTTGAAACGCCAGCGGACCAGCCACCGAGAGCTCAATTTCAGTTCCGGCTTCGAGGCCACTCGATACCTCCAGTTTGCCGCCGATCCTCTCTGCGCGTTCCCTCATGCCTGCGAGACCCCAATGTCCTTCCCGTCCTATCTTTAACAATTGGGAATCTATACCACGGCCGTTGTCTCGCACCATAACCCGCAAACTGCGCGCTGCATAATCTACTTCAACTTCTATTTTGGTTGGCTGGGCGTGGCGGAATGCATTGATGATTGCTTCTCGCGCAATCAGGTAAGCCTCATCACGAACCAGGGGCTGCAGCACTCGAGGCTCGCCTGTGGTCGCCACCAGGAAATCAATATTCTCGGGCAGAGCGAACTCTTTTGGAAGAAGAGCAAGAGCTTGCTCCAGTCCGTCGGAG
This sequence comes from Candidatus Sulfotelmatobacter sp., assembly GCA_030045935.1. Taxonomy (GTDB): domain Bacteria; phylum Acidobacteriota; class Terriglobia; order Terriglobales; family Acidobacteriaceae; genus Sulfotelmatobacter. The sequence goes on along the minus strand of JASIEN010000382.1, from coordinate 456 downwards.
CTCGAATTCCGCGAACGAAGAGACCGAAGGGCATTGCGGCCTTCTTGGCTAACCTGGCGCAGCAGATCTGTGCCGCGTTGCATCGCGGACTTCGCCGGTGAGTTTTCCGGCAGTCGACTGTTAGCCAGATCAAAGTGGATGGAGGCGCTGTAGATTCCCTGTAACAGCGTGTCATGCAAATCCCGGGCGACACGTGTGCGTTCTGCGAGTCTCTCTTCGAAGCGAACACTGAGCAGTCGAGTAAGTTGCTGCATGCGAACCCGGTACACCATCAGTACCGATAGACCCGCTACTAGGACCACGAGCAGCCGAAACCACCATGTTTGCCAGAGCTGAGGTTCGACCTTAAAGTCGACCGCGGCCTCTGCCCCGTTCCACTGGCCGTCACTATTGCTCGCGACTACGCGGAACCGATATGGCCCCGGCGCAAGACCGCTATAGGTCGCTTCTCGTGCC
>JASIEN010000034.1 GCA_030045935.1 Candidatus Sulfotelmatobacter sp. | reverse complement strand
AAGCCAGTGTCGAACGGAGTTCCCGAAATTCAGGTGGAAGATCTAAAGCGGCGGCTTGACGCGAAAGAAGACATCTTTGTTCTTGACGTACGCGAGCCTCACGAATATCAGATCTGCAATCTCGGCGGGTATCTGATTCCGCTAAACGATCTCCCGAAGCGCGTGAACGAACTGGACTCCAGCCGCGAAATCGTAGTCCATTGCAAAATGGGTGGCCGCAGTGCGAAAGCAGTCGCGTTCTTACAGCAAGCGGGATTCACCAAAGTCCACAATCTCGCGGGCGGAATTACGGCGTGGGCCGACCGGGTAGACCCGAAAGTGCCGAAGTACTAAGCGTCTGTGGAGCGGGGCAAGCTCCGCGCACCCGCGTAACATCGTTATTTCTTCTGCTCTGAATCGGCCGGTTTCTGGGGCGGCATCGCTCCCTGCTGTTCGCTCGTGGGAGGAACAATTCCCTTCATCCTCATGTAGGTCACAAGATTTCCGTAGTGTTCCATGTTGTGGCCGACGTTGATCTGCAGCACGGCATACTTGGGCGCGTCATTTCCAAAAAACTTCACCGTCTGAAGCGACGCGGTATCGGTCATGGAGTCATACACCTTGTCGCAATAAGCAAACGCGTCTCTGAGCGCGGCCACGAGATCGGCTTTGGAGGTCTTCGTCTTCTCGACGTTCAGGCCAGGATTTTTGTCCCCGGAGGCGATGGAGCAGAACAGGTATTGCGCGTCGGCGAGATGCCCGATGATTTGACCGTAAGTGCGGACCGTATCGACCGGCTTGAAACCGTAGTTCTCTTCGGGCATCTTGTCGGCGGACCGGAGCAGGATTCCCTTTGTTCTTGTGTAGCCTGCCTTATTGATGCCGCTGAACGGATTGTCAGAGGATTGCTTCTCCTGAGAAAAAGCGGGCAGAGCCAAAAGACAGAGCAGAATTGCCAGCAAGAGTTTTCGCATAGGTTCTCCTTTTGGGTGGCATGCAAGGGTAGCAGAAAAGGTGATGAAGGTTGTTAAGGGCCAGGAACGCCCCTGTACCTGATCTGTGATTTCTCCTCCCTGCTACCATTCTCTTTTATCTCCATGCTGGAACTCACCACTCCCGTGCAGTATGTCAAAGGTGTAGGTCCAAAGATGGCGGAGATTCTTGCCGCCAAAGGCATCTCGACTGTGGGCGACCTGCTGCTTTACCTTCCCTTTCGTTATGAAGACCGGCTGAATCCACGTGGCATTGGCGAGTTGCGCGCCGGGGAAATGGCAACTGTTATCGGCGAAGTGCGCAATTCCGGGCTGTTTCGCACTCGCCGCATGCCGATTTTTCAGCTCACCCTCGGGCAGGGGCGGTCGCGGCTGCGCTGCCTCTGGTTCAACGCTACCTATTTGCAGGGTAAATTCGAGCCGGGGCAGTTGATCGCACTGTATGGCAAAGTCGAGCAAGATTCGCACACAGGCGAACTGCAAATCGTTCAGCCGCAGTACGAAATGCTCGGAGATTCGGGTGAGGACACGGCTACTTCGCTTGAAGTTGGGCGCATCGTACCGATTTACGAGTCAGCGGGGCAGGGCCGCGTCACTGCGCGCTGGTTTCGTCGCGTGATTCGCACTGCTCTCGAGAATTTGAATCCGGATTTGCCGGAGACCGTCCCGGCTGCCGTGCGGGGGCGACTGGCGCTGGTTTCAAAGCGCGAGGCCCTGTGGAAAGTCCACTGGCCCGAAGCGGGAGAAAGTTTTGAGGCTTTGCAGTCGGCGAGGACGCCGGCGCATGTACGTCTGATCTTCGAAGAATTATTCTTCACCGAACTCGGTCTGGAGATGAAGCGTCGGCAGCAAAGAGCCCAAACGGGAATCGCCTTTGAGATCAACGACCGCGTGCGGCAGGCGATCAAGAAAATTCTGCCGTTTCATCCCACTCAGGCGCAGAAGCGAGTGCTCAAAGAAATCGCCGAAGACATGCAAAAGCCGCATCCCATGCGGCGTTTGCTGCAGGGCGATGTCGGGTCAGGGAAGACAATCGTCAGTTTTCAGGCCGCGATTATTGCCATTGAAAACGGATATCAGGTCGCACTGATGGCGCCGACCGAAATTCTCGCACAGCAGCATTATTTTTCGGCGCGACGGATTCTGGAGAATGCCGGATACCGAATCGTTTTGCTGACCGGATCTCTTGAAACCGACCGCAAGCGCGAAATTCGGCGGCACATTGCACAGGGAAATGCGCAGCTTGTGATCGGCACTCACGCGCTGCTGGAAGAAGAAGTTGAGTTTGCCCGGCCGGGTCTGGTGATTGTGGATGAGCAACACCGGTTCGGAGTGATGCAGAGATTGAAGCTAATGAAGAAATCGGGGGATGGTACTGCTCATGTGGGGACGGCCGCCCCCGAAAGCCTGCCCCGAGCGCAGTCGAGGGATCCGGCCGAGCGCAGCGCTGCAGAGAGAAATGACCCCCCCGAACCCGATGTTCTGGTGATGACGGCAACGCCCATTCCAAGAACGCTGGCATTAACGCTTTATGGCGATCTCGATTTGAGTGTACTGGATGAGCTCCCCCCGGGAAGAACACCGATCGTTACAAGGCGAGTAAGCGACGAGCGCTCCGCCGAGGTCTGGGATTTTGTGCGCAAGCAAGTGGAAAAGGGACATCAGGTATACGTGGTGTATCCCGTGATTGCAGAAAATGAAGAAAACGAGCTGAAGGCTGCAATCAAGATGTACCGCGAGCTGAGCGGGAAAGTGTTTGCCGATTTAAAAGTCGGATTGCTGCATGGCCGGCTGGATCCGGACTTGAAAGATCAGGTCATGCGGATGTTTCAGAAAGGCGAGTTGCAGATTCTCGTTGCGACGACGGTCATTGAAGTCGGCGTCGACGTGGCGAATGCAACCGTGATGGTGATCGAGCACGCTGAGCGTTTCGGGCTGGCGCAGCTTCATCAGTTGCGCGGGCGCATTGGGCGCGGCGCCGCAAAGTCGTATTGCATTCTGATGACCGGGGGCAAGGTAACGGAAGACGGCGAGAAGCGGCTGGAAGCGATGGCGCGCACGAACGATGGATTCCAGATTGCAGAACTCGATCTTGAGCTGCGCGGGCCAGGGGAATTTTTCGGCACGCGGCAGGCAGGAGTGCCAAACTTCACGGTAGCAAATCTGATCCGCGACCGGCAGTTGCTGGAGCTGGCCAAACGCGAAGCCGCCGCGGTGATGGATGGGCCGAATGCGGAAATAACGTCTGAAGAGATCAGCCGCGCCTTAATCACGATGCGTGCGAAATGGCAGAACACTTACGGGCTGGTGGAGGTGGGGTAACTGAGAGTTTTCTAGTCGCAAACTGCTAAAATCAAATGGATGGCTGCCTCTTTCCAGCTGATCCAGATCGAGCTGTCGCCACCGTTGCGCGCGCCGAAACCCGAGTGGCTCCGGGCGAAAGCGCCTGTTGGTGAGAACTTTCACAATCTCAAAAGGTTGGCGCGTGGGTTGGGGCTGCACACGGTTTGCGAGTCGGCACAGTGCCCCAACATCGGCGAGTGCTGGAACCACAAGACCGCCACGTTCATGTTGCTGGGAGATATCTGCACGCGCCGCTGCGGATTTTGCGCTGTTCCGAAGGGGCGTCCCGCACCGATCGATTGGGACGAGCCGCGGCGCGTGGCAGAGGCAGTAGCCACGCTGCGATTAAA
>JASIEN010000381.1 GCA_030045935.1 Candidatus Sulfotelmatobacter sp. | reverse complement strand
GAGTGTCGCGTGCACGTTTTTGTTCTTTTCCAGCTCTTGGGACTGATGCTGGGTTTCCTCTGCGCTGACGAAATTCTGCAGCGCGTTTTCGCATTGGGCAATGACCGATTCTGCGCGGTTGATTTGCACCTCCAACTCGCGGATACGGTCTTCCATCTGCTTGCGCTTGATGGGATTCAGACGCTTCTTCGGGGCTTCTGATAGGACATTACCGTGACCATTCCCGCTTCTCGCAACTTCGGTGAGAAGCGGGGCACTCCCGGCGTGAGACTTGGACGCGCCTGTCATCTCGCCGACCAGTTCCATGCCGGGTACATCCTCCAGCGTGGGCGCCACCTTCTGACCTCCCTGCTTACGCCACAGATAATCTTCGTAGTTGCCGGGATAGACTTCGACCTTGCCGTCGCCGATCTCGAAAACCCGCGTCGCCAGCCTGTCGATGAAGTAGCGGTCATGCGAAACGAAGACCACGGTACCCGTATATTCCATGAGCGCATTGAGGAGAACGTCTTTAGCGCGCATGTCGAGATGGTTGGTGGGTTCGTCGAGCAACAGGAAATTGGCCGGGTGCAGCAGAAGGCGAAGCAGGGCGTAGCGGCCGCGCTCTCCGCCGGAGAGGACGCCGATTTTCTTGAAGACATCATCTTCTGAAAACAGAAAACAGCCGAGCAGGCTGCGAAGTTCAGTCTGCGTTGAGCGCGGCGACATGGCGCCGAGATCGTCGAGGATGCGAGCGTCGGGATCGAGTTCTTTATATTGGTCCTGCGCGAAATAATCGGCCTGCACGTTGTGGCCGAGGCGAAATTCACCGGCAGTGGTTTTTTCAACCCCCGCCAATAGTTTGATCAATGTCGACTTGCCCGCGCCATTCACGCCGACCAGGGCGACTCGGTCGCCGCGCTCAATCAGAAAGTTGACATCTTTGAAGACTTCTTTTTCGGTTCCCCGGACGAGGGCGTCCGGGGCTACGTGATTCCCTGGCGGCAACGTCCTTGGCGGATAAACTTTGCCTACATCTTTGAACTCGGCTACGATGCGGCCGCTTGGCTTCGGTTGCGGAAATGAGAAGTGGATGGTCTTTTCTTCGGGGGGAATCTCGATGCGGTCTATGCGCTCGAGTTCTTTGATCCGGCTCTGCACCTGCTTGGCTTTGGTGGCCTGATAGCGAAAGCGGTTGATGAAAACTTCCAGTTGCTCGATGCGCTCACGCTGGTTTTTGTAGGCGGCTTGCAACTGCTCGTTACGCTGGGTTTTTTGCGTGAGGAATTTTTCGTAGTTGCCGGTATAAAACCAGAATCGCTTGTTCCAGATTTCAGCGATCTTGTTGACGGTTACATCGAGAAAATAGCGGTCGTGCGAGATCAGCACATACGCGTGTGGATATTCGCGCAGGTAGTCCTCGAGCCAGTTGCGGGCTTCAAGATCGAGGTGGTTGGTTGGCTCGTCGAGCAGCAACAAGTTTGGTTTTTGCAGAAGAAGTTTTGCCAGCGCCAGCCGCATCTGCCAACCGCCGGAAAATTCGTCGGTTTGCCGCTCCCAGTCTTCTTTGCGGAAACCCAAACCCATGAGAACCCTGCCCACCTCGGCCTCGATCGAATAGCCGCCGCGGGTCTGGAATTCGTGCTCGAGGCTGTGATAGCGGTCGGCGACTTGTTCATACTCCGCACTGGTGTGGTCGAGTTCGGCGAAAAGGTGCAGAAGCTTCTCGAGTTCCTGCTCCATGGCGAGCAGGTCATTGAATACCGACATGCACTCGGCAAACACGGTGCGGCCGGAAAGCGACAGACCGTCTTGCGGCAGATATCCGGCGGTGGTGCCTTTGGCGATGGTCAGCGTGCCGTAATCGAGGGTATCCGTGCCGGCAAGAATTTTCATCAGCGTGGTCTTGCCGGTGCCGTTGGCGCCGACCAGACCGATGCGGTCGCGGGCGGTGATGAGCCAGTCGGTGTTTTCAAAAAGTAGCTTGTGGCCGAAGCGCTTGCCGGCGCTGGAGAGCTGAATCATGGGACTGATTTATCGTCTCACAAATCGATAGCGAGTACCGAGCTGCGAGTTGTGAGCAGCCGGTCCCGGGCTTGACCGCCGGCAGGGAGAAAATCTCAAAACCGCAGAGAACGCTGAGAAATTCCGCAAAGGGCGCAGAGAGAACAGAAGAAATAGCCTGTCCGCCAGCAACTATTGTAAAAAATGATATTTTCGTGCCGGTTCTGCAACCTACAAGTACAGTTTTCATCTATACGGTGTACGCTGTATAGCAATTCACCTGAGGGTCGACTACAGTCTTTGTTAACGTTCCCTGATACATTGCCATGAGGTATGTATGATCACGCAAGGTAAGCTTTCCCTACCCACCCGGAGCTGGCGCGAGCTGTACACCGCAGCGCTGTTTGAAACAGAAAAAGACAGGATTCCTTCCCGAATCGCTGATGCCGAGAGAGCTATTGTTGCGCGTGCGCGCGAGCTGTTTGCCTCCGGCGGCGACACCATTGAAGAAGACCAGGCTTTGGATGATGCGCTCTACGCCTTGCGAGCGCTCCAGAGTTGTCTGGAGTTTCGTGTGGCGGCCTAGACGTCCCAAAGCTGAGCTAACGCGCGAGCTGCGTTGGAGAGCGTGCGTTTTTCCACTTCTGGCTTGAGCGCGGTCAAGACTCTTCGCCTCGGCGCCGACTGCGATTTCAGCTTTCACCCTCAGCTTGCTTTGCGGTCTCGTGGTAGGTCGTTCTCCTCCGATTGCGGCGTCTCATCTTCTCCACGACGATCTGTCTCCTCCTTGTTGGACGTCTTCTTCAAGGATTCTTCGGCGTCACCCCACGCTTTCTGGACTTTGCCTTTTACCTGTTTGGCTGCGCCGCTCACCTGCGCTTCCGTGTCGCCGGTCCATTCTCCAGTTTGCTATTCCACTCGTTCCGCAATGTTGCTTACCTTGCCTTTCACTTGATCTTTATTCACGGTCCTCCTGTTTTTTTTGTTTTTAGGGCGCTTCGATCAGGCTACCGGGCTTCTCCCCTGGATCACGCGAATCAGAATTACGATTACTGCCAGCACCAGCAAGATATGGATGAACCCGCCCAGGGTGTACGAACTGACCATGCCCAGCAGCCACAGAATCAAAAGAATCACTGCAATTGTCCAGAGCATCCAGGTTCCTCCTCTTGTGCAAGACCGTGTCTGTGTCTGGGGCGCGTGCGCCGCCCAACACTGACCCAGAGTGTATGCGGGTTGGATCATCCTCACTATTGAGTAAAAGGTCCAATCGGCGCGCAATATGGCTCTATCGAATGCGCAGACCCGGCTTAGAGGGAAATCCTCAAGAGGGTCATCGGTGGCATCAGTAGATTTGGACGATGCCATTGCGCACGGCGTACAACGTAAGATCGGCTACGGAGTGCAGGTCCAGTTTGCGCATGAGATTGGTACGGTGAGTTTCGGCGGTTTTTACGCTCAGGTTCAAAGCGGAGGCGATTTCTTTGGTGGTTTTACCTTCGGCGACCAACTGGATTACTTCACGCTCGCGTGGGGTGAGAACGCACTGGCTTGAGCCCTCATGCTCGCCCTGAGGGCGGAGATAGCCCTCCAGCATCATTTGCGCAACCCTTGGAGTAAAGAAGGTGCGGCGGTGCTGCAAGGCTTCAACGGCCGCCACCAGATCGCGTCCAGCGTCCGATTTGAGCAAGAACCCGCGCGCTCCTGCCGCCAACACCTCGCGTACCACCTGTTCCGAATCGTGGATGGTCAAAATCAGGATGCGGGCGTCCGGAGTCAAGGAAAGGATCTGTCGTGCCGCATCCAGCCCGTTAAGGTTGGGCATGCCAATGTCGAGAAGAAAAATATCCGGTTTCAAAACGCGGGCCAGTTCGACCGCTTCGCGGCCATCTTTGGCCTCACCGGCGATTTCCCAGCCCGGGTGCCCTTCGAGAAGGGAGCGGATTCCCCTTCTCGCCACTTCATGATCGTCTGCGATTAGGATTCGAAGCGCGCCCAAACTTCACCTCTCTGATGAGGGACAGTCGTCTTGATGTTCCGGCTTTACAAATGATGTCGGAGAATAGTTGCACTAGCGCGAGTCGAAGGTTGCACCCAAGTAGGGGTCCAGCCGGTTTACTCAGGTATTTCCTGTAGTCACCCGATTGAATTCGTACCTTCTATTGAATTCGTAACTTGCGTCGGTTCGGAGAGTGGCATCTAAGCTTGCCCGGAGTCTGCAACAAGCGAATGGCCCTGTTCTTTATGCGATCGGACTGCTAGGGATTGAAGGGAGCGGCCGTAACGCTCTCGAAACCCTGTGCGAGGGAAGCGGTGGAGTAGCATATTTCCCACAAAGTCTTGAAGAAGTAGAGAGCATCGCGCGCACCATTGCGCACGACATTCGCAGCCAGTACATCATCGCCTATAGACCGCAGAATCAGAACGCCAGGCCAGGGTATGAGTCTGTGCGCGTGGAAGCCCACGCTCAACATTACGGCCAGCTTGCGGTTCGCACGAAAACGGGATATTACCCGCCGGAAATGGCGCACTGACAACGCACCTTTCGGGCGAGAACAGAACGTCTTCAGACAACCCTTCTCGTTTTGTGCCTGAAAAGCAAGACCGGCCCTTTTTCGAGGGCTGGTTTTGACGAAGACGCGAACCGTGGCAAAACCTCAGGCTACTGTGGTTTCGGTGGGATGCTGAATCTGGGGCGGCATCTGAATCTGGATGATGTTGTTCTTGATGGCGTACACCACCAGGTCGCGAATCGAGTGCAGGCTGAGTTTCCGCATGATGTTGCTGCGGTGCGTCTCGACCGTCTTGGTGCTCAGATTCAGAAGCGACGCCACTTCTTTTGAACTCTTTCCTTCGGCCAGAAGTTGAGTCACTTCGCGTTCCCTGACCGTCAAGGTCGGAAGAGTGGGAGGCTGGTCACGGGAGATGGCGTGTCCCTTGTCCAAGAAACCTGCCAGCACGAGATCGTTGACGCGCGGGGTAAAGAACATTCGCTTGCTCTGCAGCGCTTCGACG
>JASIEN010000380.1 GCA_030045935.1 Candidatus Sulfotelmatobacter sp. | reverse complement strand
GCGGCGGGAGCGCCCATCTCGGGTGGAAAATATTGCGAGATGTACAGAATCCTCATGCCGTCAGTGCATAGTCACGACGCGCGATCAAAATCGGCGGTGTTCGTTGAGGTCTCGCCGCAAGTGAAGTCACGAGCGTTCACATCGAGCGCCCGTCCCAGGCGTCGGGATTCTTCCAGCGCAAAGGTCACCATCATAGTGTGGACAATTTCGTCCAAAGCGATCGGCGAGGGTTCGCCGGTCTGAATCGCATCCGCGAAAGCTCGCCATTCGGGGCGATGGCCCTTGTCTTGCCGCAAAGAGCGGAATGTACGTTTTCTTCCATGCCTTATCAGTTCGAGGCGGCGAAAATCTTCCAGCGCGGCAATACTGCCGCCGCCGAAAACTTCGATGCGTTCCTTGGAATAGGATTGGTCGCCATTGGCGAAATAATTGATCGTGCCGAGGGAACCATCGGCAAAGCGCAAGGAGCATGAGACGTTATCGTTGTTGTATTGACCAGCGTTCGGCAGGCTGCGAGTCTCGACTTGCACGGCCCTCGAACCAATAAGGAAAGACAGGAAGTCGACGAAATGGCACACTTCGCCGATGATGCGACCTCCGCCCTGCTGCGGATCGTTTAGCCAGTGATCAGCCGGCAGAAATCCGACATTGACACGATAATGAATGCCGAGTGGCTCATGGATTTCGCCCAGGAAGTTCTTCAATCGAATCGCCAGCTGCGCAAAACGTCGATTGAAGCCGACCATGAGAACCGGGCGATCCGAACAGCCTACGTATTCCGCAACGATTTTACGCAGTTCCGCTTCGTTGAGGCACAGGGGTTTTTCACAGAACACATGCTTTCCTGAACGCAGAGCTGCGATCACCTGCTGCGCGTGCAGATGATGACGAGTGGCGATCACGATCGTGTTGATCTGTGGATCGTCGAATATTTGGCGGTCGTCCGTCGTACAGACGCGAAATCCGAATTTGTCGGCGGCGTGCCGGGCGTGCGCGCCGCCAGCCGCGCCGGCCGTAATCAGTTCAGTGCCAGCGTGCGCCTTTATTGCCGGCAATAATGTATGCATGGCGAAGTTCCCCGCTCCAAGCAGACCAATGCGAACTGTTGGCGTCGAAGCCATGCTTTGTTTCCGAGGGCTCTGACCCGGGCGCGCCATCTTTATATGGCGGGACAATTCTGCTCCCGATGCGTACGTAATGAGTACTCCCAAAAAAGGCTCATGTCTCTTACCGGCAATTAATTCGTAAGCTGCGTCTGCCTGCGCGATGGGGAAACGATGCGTGATGAGCGGAGCCAGATTGATTTTTCGCTCAGCCAGCAACCGCAGAAACGCCTCCATGTTTCGAGTCTCGGTCCAGCGCACGTAGCCGATGGGGTAGTCGATTCCCTTCTGCTCGTAAACGGCGTCGTAGCGGCCGGGGCCGTAGGAGCGGGAAATACGGAAGTCGAGTTCTTTTTCGTAGAAGGTTCTACGGGGAATATCCATCGCGACGGTTCCAAGCGCGACCACGATGGCACGATTGCGCGCCACGGTTCCAGCAAGAGCCACAGGGTCGTTGCTCGAGCTTTGTGCAGCAATGATTACTGCGTCGGCACCATGGCCGGCGGAATATTGCGCGCACAAATTCTTAAAACCTGACGCGGAAGTGTGCACGGCGTCCGCCCCAAGGCGCAAGGCCAGTTCAGCCCGTTCGGTAGAGATGTCCATGCCGAGGACGCAACATCCAGCACCTTTGAGAATCTGCACCGTGAGCTGGCCAAGCAAGCCCAGACCGATGACGGCAACAACGTCACCCAGCTTAGCCTCGGCAGTGCGCACGGCGTGGAGAGCAACGGAACCCAACGTTGTAAATGCAGCTTCTTCAAGGCTCACATGATCGGACGGAATGCGGGCCACGAGCAGCCGCGGAACGCAAACGAACTCGGCGTGAACCGCGTGACCCGCGCCTGCACAGGCGACGCGATCGCCGGGGTTGATGTCGACAACCCCTTCGCCAACGGCGATGACGGTGCCGGAACTACTGTAGCCCAGAGAGCTTGGTTGATCCAGCCGGCTGCGCACGGCCGAGATGGTCGCGAGAACTCCGTCGCGGCTGATTTTATTCAGCACGTCGCGCACGAGGTCGGGGCGCATCCTGGCTTTCTGTAACAGGTTCTGGCGAGCAAATTCCGTCGCTGCTCGCTCCGTGCCCGCAGAAACCACGGATGCAACCGTGCGTACCAGCACACAGGCAGGTAAGAGTTTCGGCGCTGGGACGTCGACCACACTGACTTCGGCGCTGCGCGCATCCTGAAAAAGCTGCTTCATGCGTGTGACATGGCGACGGGAGTTTCCAGTGTTCTCGAAACCTCGACGTGCGACGGGAAATCCACGTTATGAACTTCTTTACGGTCGCGCACAATGATGAGTCGGCCATTCTTTGTTTCTAATTCGCAACGATCGTCCGTAAGCACGACCGTGGCAAATCGAACCGGCAGCGGCGATCGCGTTTGATAAATCAGAGATAGCGCCGGCTGCAAAGCTCCATACGTGGGCGCTTCCCAGCCAAGCTGTGAAATGCCCTTTAAATCGGAACTACCGCTCCCCCCAATCGGCCAGATCTGTTCTCCAGCACGAATGATCCCGCCTGCTCCCGGCACGGTCGCATGCACGGTCCAGCGAATGCGCTCCTTCCCGCATGTGAGCGCAACGCCAAACGGCGATGCAGAAATCTCGAACAGAAAATCTGCAAGCAGCCAGTGCAATCGCACATCGTGCGCACCGCCGCCCTGCACGTCATCAAGAATCATCCATCCAGCATCGCGAACCCAGTGAACACTGCGGCGATGCTTGATGCCGGCACGCCAGTATCCATCATGCTCACCTTCAAAACGGCTAGGGTACTGTTGGCCGGGCTCTTCATAAAGACGACCGGTCGCCTGCGCCCAATCGACCCACAAAAAGCGGCTGGCGCGGCGCATCTGATCGCGGCAATCGACTGTGATTGTGTTGTGAACGGACGTACGGGCGAGCGCATTGTTCCACGGAGACGGACCGTTGTAGAGATAAGTTCCGGAATCGCGTGCAAGATTGAGACCTCGCCACCACAAGTCGACGTGCAATTGGTCTGCCTGAAATGGACGACGAGTGTAACGGCCCGCACGAATCATCGCCCAGGAGGTTTCGTCGCCGACGTGGAAATACCCCGTCTCAGTAGAAGGAGGTGCGATCGCCTGGGTTTGTCGCCCAGTCGCTGATTCGACACCAAACCAGATCGCGGCTTCATCCCATGGGCCTGATTGCAACTTGGGACGATTAAGCACGCTGGCGCCCAACTGAAGCAGGGGACGAAAATCCCGATATGCCGCCTTCGCAAGCGGAAAAATCAGGCTGCCATCGTCGGAGCCGTAGTTCGGCGCGCACCCGCTACTAGGATCAACCCAGTGGCGCAGGAAATCGTAGGCGGCATCTGCACGTTGGCGGATTTCGGGATGAAGAGGCGCGCCATAAATCTCAGCCAGCCGCAGCGCCCAAAGCAGCAGATGCAGAATCATTCGCTGGTAGTTGAACGAGTGCTGCTGCGAAACGCCATCAGGAGTGATCTGGTCGGGAACAGTCTCCTGCAACAGCTCAGCGCCGAGTTCGCCCCACGATTGCGCATCTCGCAACTCCGGATAGAGCGTGCCCGCGGTCCACAGACCAACGGCCTCGCTGATCAGGTGATTGCTGCGCTGCGAACGGGCGTAACCGAGAGTTTGTGCGGTGCGCCACGCATGCGCCGCAATCATCGACAAAAGCAAAGCGACGCGATCAGACCTGGTCGACGGCGAGTGAATAAAAGCATGCAGCGCGAACGACCAGGTAAGAATGCGGAGCGAGCACTCCTGGCCACAGATCCACAGCGGGCCAGACATGGGCGGACTATGCTGCGCCCAGTCTTCAATCGCGCTCCAAAAACATTCCGGGAAACGTCCATCGCTTGTGAGCGCGTAAGCGCGCGCCAGAGGATAGACAAATAAGAAGCGTGAAGGCTCGAGAATAAATTTCAAATCGCCATAAACAGGTGAGGCGAAACGCATCTGCGTCCAGCGCTGCTTCGGAGAAACACGCATACCGGTAACAGCATTTCGAAACCAACACGGCGGGAAACCGCACTCTAAGCAAAGGCAGCCGAAAAATGGCAGATTGCCGGAGAGAATATTATCGGCCTGAGCGAGGATCGAGCCTTCTTCATCAGGGCCAAGCACATTACGGATGCTCGATGCCAACGCCCTCGCATCATTGAACAGAAATTTCTGCGAACCGTTGCGGCGGCCAGCAAGGCAATCATCGGCATTCTGGCCAGAGGCAATGCGTGATAATTGCCACGCATCCCAGCCTTGCACAGAGCGCATTTTGCTCCACATCAGACCGCTCCCGCGGCGCAGTTCGTATTCGAGGCGCAACATGCCCTCACGCGCGCCAAACGCGCGTGCAGTCTGAAGCACAGTGCCGAGCCTACCCACGCGCCACCTCTGGAATGGCTGGCGGATGATGGCGGGAGAGGCACGCCGCGGCACGCCGTTGCAAGAGTTCATGCATGACAAAGAATTGATTGTCCCGATCGACCTGAGATTGCTGCTTAGCGGAAATCAGACCGAAGGCGAGCGCACGAACGACCTCGGCAATTTTTTCCACGCCGAATGCGACGAGCCGGTTGTGAAGGTCCACCAGCGAAGTGTAGCCCTGCGCATTGGGTAATTCGAACCTTTTAAGCACCGGCCCAGTATCGATTCCCGCGTCCATGTAGTGAATGGTGATGCCGAGGGGAACATTTTTCAGCAGAGACCATTCTGGAGCACTCATGCCGCGAACTTCCGGTAAGAAACCAAGGTGAACGTTGAGAACTCCCAGGCGAGGCACGTCGAGCACCGGTTGGCGCAGGATGTTTCCGCCGGTGAAGACGATTAGATCGGGCGACCACTCACTAAGTAATGCAATCGAACGGTCGTCGTTCTGATCGCGCCGAATAGCAATCGGAAAATCGTAATGTTGGCCGACCTCACGCAGGCTGCGAAATGATCCCGATTCATACCTCAAAAACGAAGTCAGATACGGATTCGCCACGCTGGCCTTCGCGTTTTCGCGCGCAAGCAGTTTCCCCCTCGCATAACCGAAGACGCGGCCAGCGCCCCATTGGCCCAGTTTTCGCCGAAGAGTGTTGCTGTCCAAGGTGGGCAACGCAATTGCCCCGGCCGGAACATATCCCGAATGCGCCAGATGCGCGGCCATAGCGCAGGCTGTTTCACTGTAAAGGCTGGGCGCGAGGATTACGATGCGCACGGCAAAGCCTCACTTTCAAGGGCTGGCAAGGACCCTGCTATGCGTTGTTCGAGCAGCAACGCATCGGCAAAGAACTTGCAGCCCCAACTGATATAGCGCATCGGCTGATAGGGACCCCAAATTGGAAAAGACCCGCTCACGCCGCCCGCGATTCCCTTCCCTCCGCGCACGGTTAACAATTCTTTCAACATTTCATTCATTTTCAGCGCAGCACTCAGAAAACGAAGATCGCCAGTGACTTCGTAGAGCCGCAGCCACACGCACGACATCTGGGCATTTCCCGTAAGGCACGTGAAGCGATGGCCCGTCTTGAAGTCGCCTTCAAACGCGCCTGGCAAAAACTTCGTGGTTTCAAATCTCCGCAGCAGAACCCACGCAGGCTTTTTCACTGCGTCAATAGCATCGCTGCGGCCGCGAAGAACTCCGCATTCAAGTACTCCTTGCAACGCGTATGCAATAAAATGCAAATAAGTTGGATGGCCCCGCAGATTGATGCCATCGATCCAGCCGTCCGGGCGGAAGTGCGGCAATACCCAGTCGATATTTCGCTCGGCAGCTGCGCCGTAGTTCTCGCGTGTATCTCGATCGTCGACGAGGTTGGATAACGGAGCCAAGGCCCACGCGACCATGCTGTAGTAAGTGTGGGTTGTCCCCTGATAGGCGCCCAGACCTGACCACGACCCGTCGGCTTGTTGCATTCCTATCAGCCAGTCGCCGGCTGCGATTGCTGAATTAAGAATCTGGAGATCATGGCTCTCGCGGTAAGCGCGGACCAATCCATGAAGAATCTGTCCAGTATTGAAGACCGATGGACGTGCTTCGCTGCCATGCAGCCCCGCCGGAAAAGCGCCCTCCCGCGTTTGCACAGACAGCAGCCATTGAGTCGTCCGTTCTGCGATGTGAACGGCGCGCCGGTCCCCGGCGGTTTTCGCATATTCGTAAAGCGTGGGAATGATGTAGCCAGTGACTTCGGGATAAGACCGCGAGTATCCGCTGAGCAAGCTGTAATAGGCTGCGATGCCGCCATCCGGCCGCTCCGCCTTGTAGATCCAGCGCAGAAGACGATCGAGAGCCTCGCCGCTCGATCTCTTCGTCGTAGAGTAAGAGTAAAGGTGCGGCCGCGCGAAGGTGAGGTGCAGCATATCAGAGGCCAGTTTGTGAATCAGGGGCAGGACCCGATGTGGTGCACGCACAAGGGCGCCCGCTTCTCTCAGACCGCGGGCCAATTTAGAGGGAGTGAGATCTTGAATATCGCCATTTGGCAAAGTCCTCTGGCTGCGTAGAGAGTCTTTTGCCCTATCGCCGACTGTGGCTGGTTGTTCGATTGACAGATCTGTCACGCGGTTGCCGCCTCACGTGCCCGACCGAAGTCTTCTCTTATCTGCCTCGCATCTGCGTCCAGAAAGACTTGCATCCAGTTCTCTAAAGTTATGAGCTGCCAAATCTGCATCGACCAATCTTCCGCGCCGCTGCGATGTTCTTTTATTAACCGAGTTACCGATTCTGGACGAAACAGGCCACGCTTGCGAATGTTCCCGTCGGCAAGCAAATCGTCCACCATTTCGCGTAAGTCGTTGGCCAGCCAGTAATCGATGGGGGCGGCAAATCCGGCCTTTGGCTGGCGCAAAACTTCGGAAGGCAAAGTGTCGTTCATGGCGCGGCGTAGGATGTATTTCGTCGTGGGGCGCAAGAATCCCTTGAGCTTGAGATCCGGGGGAGCGTTCCAGGCGGCGAATTCGGCGAGCTCCCGATCCAGAAAAGGCACGCGCACTTCTACCGAAGATGCCATACTCATTTTGTCGTTATAGGTCAGATTAAGGCTTACCATGAAAATCTTGGTGTCAAGATACAGCATTTGGTTGAGGAAATCGCAATCTCGGACGAATTCGAAGTAATGGCGGTGGCGCTCGGCGGGATCGCAATCATCGACTTGACGCCGGAGATCTGACGTATACAGATCTGATTTCTGTTCGGCATCGAAGTAGGTGCAGTTGCGAATGAAAGCATCTTCAGGGCTGAGCGAGGCGCTGCGAGCCATTTTCTTCGCCAGCCGAATGCCGCCTTTCAGCGCGGTTCCACGCATGCCGGGCAAAGCTTCGAGGCCGCGCTCGATGGCTGTGCGGAGGAACTTGGGGGTTCCTTGATATGCGCGCGCCCAGCGATAAGCCGCATGCTTGCGATATCCTGCGAAGAGTTCGTCGCCCCCGATGCCTGAGAGCAGCACGGTTGCCTGCTTCCGCGCTTCACGGCACACCAGATAGGCAGCGATGATCGCAGGGTCGGCGGTAGGCTCGTCCATGTGCCACGTCAGGCGCGGCAAAAGGCCGGCCACATCCGGCTCAACCACAATCTGCTGGTTCTCGCAGCCGAGCTTTCGCGCCAGGCGCGCCGGAACATGGGGATCGTCGAGCGCCGTTTCGCCCACGCGATACTTGCGCGGGAAAGTAATCGTGTATGTCCGCACGGGCTGCTGCGTGGCGCGGCACATCATGGCGACGATGCTGGAAGAATCCAATCCCGCACTCAAAAATGCGCCGATCGGGACATCGCTCACCATCTGGGCTTGGACGGCGCGCTGAAGTCGTTCACGAACCTCCGCGGCAAGGTCGGCTTCGGATCTCGCAAAGTTCGCATTCGCGGGCGGGAAGCGCAGGTCCCAATATTCTCGAATCTTCAATTCCCCGTGGCGGAAGCTCGCACAATGTCCCGCGGGAAGTTTGTAGATTCCGCGGAACATGGTCTTCGGATCCGGCACCCAAAGAAACGTTAGGAACTGATGGAGCGACTCGAGGTCAAGTTCAGGTTCAAGGTCCGGGATCTGCAGCAATGCTTT
>JASIEN010000033.1 GCA_030045935.1 Candidatus Sulfotelmatobacter sp. | reverse complement strand
TACCCTGTACTCAGTTTCCCGCCCCCGAAGCCGCAACCGTGTCGACGCCGCGGTTGAAGATCGGGTAATTGTTTTCGACTCGCGACTCGGGACTCGGTACTATTAACTTCGAATGATTGCCCATCTGCGCGGAAAGCTGCTGGCCAAGCATCCCAACCAGGTTGTCGTCGAGGCTGCCGGCGTCGGCTACGAAGTGAACATCGCCGTGCCGACATTTTCAGAACTGCCCGGGAATGGCGCTGATGTGGCCCTGCACATTTATACGCATGTGCGCGAGGACGTGATCGCGCTGTATGGGTTTCTGCGTCCTGCCGAAAAGCAGCTGTTTGAAAAGCTGATGACCGTCAGCGGCATCGGTCCAAAACTGGCTGTAACGATTCTGAGCGGCATGGCAGCGGAGGACTTGTCCGCGGCAATTCGTGGCAACGACGTCGTCCGGCTGACGAAAATCCCCGGCATTGGACGCAAAACCGCCGAACGGATGGTGCTGGAGCTGCGGGACAAGCTGCCACCGGCTTCCGGGGCACCGGAACAACCTCACCCCACGATGAGCGCGCTCGAGGAAGATGTTCTTTCAGCGCTGGTCAATCTCGGATACCAGCGCGCCGCAGCCGAAAAGGCGCTGGCCAGCGTTACCAAAGACGGCGCGGGAGAAAGCGAAAAGGTTACGTCGTTTGATGCCCTGTTTCGCGGCGCGCTGGCGCAGCTTTCCAAATAACTCAAACTGGGGGTTTCAATGTTGCATACCGCCTGGTGCGCCAGGCATTTGCCGGCAATTGTCGGGATGCGTGAAGAGCGAGGCGGCCGGGGCGTCGAAGCTGATGTCTTTGTACTCCACGGTGACCGGCCCCTTGTCGGTTTGCATTTCGACCTTGATGGGGAATCCCTTTAAGTCGTCCGCTTCCCAAGCCTTCATTTTTGTAACCTTGCCGCTGTGCGAAGTGAAGGTGAGGTTTTCTACTTTGCAGGCATGACCATCAACAGTGTCAGTGCCCGCAGGCGAGCGCTCAATGGTGGCGTCCTGGGCTTGAGCAAATGGATTCGATTG
This sequence comes from Candidatus Sulfotelmatobacter sp., assembly GCA_030045935.1. Classification (GTDB taxonomy): domain Bacteria; phylum Acidobacteriota; class Terriglobia; order Terriglobales; family Acidobacteriaceae; genus Sulfotelmatobacter. The sequence continues at coordinate 2,677 of JASIEN010000033.1, read as the reverse complement.
CGTCTGCGTCGCCATCTGCATGCACATACCGTTCATTACCATGTAATTGTTGTGTTGGGAGAGTTCCATGATCATGTAGCCCATGCCGCCGGGCATGTCCATTCTCATCTTGTCGCTCGACTTGTAAATCTTCATGTTGCCCTGAGCGCCATGGGTTTGCGCGGGCGCTCCGGTCACGACAACGGTGGCGGAGAACTGCTTTGCACTCTCAAAGGGATTCTGGGCATACACTGGAATCGACAAACAGAAAATCACCAAGCCTCTGGTGATGCTAGAAAAAATCGACATTGCGCCTCTCCGAATTCGTTTTCTAAGTTCAAAGACGGGGGAAAGTATATACCGTCTGCCAATCTTAAGTTTTATTTTCCGATGCAGAATGTGCTGAAGATCAGGTTGAGGATGTCATCGGTGGTGGTGGCGCCGGTGATGCCGTCGAGCGGCCGGAGAGCGTTATAGAGGTCGAGCAGCAGCATCTCGTGCGGGACCTTGGTTTCGACAGCAATTTTGGCGGCTGCAAGAGCGGTCAGAGAATCTGCCACCAATTTCTGGTGGCGAATATTGGTGAGAAAGCCGGCTTCAGGTTGGGCTCCGACCTGGCCGCCGATGTGGCGCAGAATTTCGGCGCGCAGTTCGGGAATGCCTTCGCCAGTGAGGGCCGACGTGGAGATAGCATTCATGCGTCCCTCCGGGACGCGGTTGCCCTCTAGGGGCACGTGCGCGCCAGTGAATTGAAGCGCTATCTTCAACGGTTCCTCTGGGACCGGCAACGCGCCAGTCACGTCCGGTACCGGTTTGCTCCCCACCAGGTCTGATTTATTGGCAACAACAATTGCCGCGCGCTCGGCCACTCGAGCGATCAGCTCTTCATCTTCTTTAGTGTCGGCTTGCGAGGCGTCGGTCACGACCAACACGACGTCAGCATCGGCGAGAGCTTCCATCGATCTTTGGATTCCAATCGATTCGGCCTCGTCGAGGGCCTTGCGGATGCCCGCGGTATCCACAAGCTTGATGGGAATGCCGCCGATGGCCACAGTCTCGCTGACCAAGTCGCGCGTGGTGCCGGGAGTGGCCGTGACGATGGCGCGCTCGCGTTCGACCAGGCGGTTGAACAGGCTCGATTTGCCGACGTTCGGCCGGCCGACGATGGCGAGCGTGAGTCCTTCGTGGACAATCTTGCCGTAGGCGAAACTGGTGGCGAGCTGCTCCAGAGGATCACGAACGGCCGCAATTCGTTGGAGAATGGCTGCGTCCGGCATGACTGACACGTCATCCTCTGCAAAATCAATGCCGGCTTCGAGAACGGCAATCAATTCCACCAGCTTTTGCTTGATGGGCTGCAAGCGCTTGGAGAGAGCACCGTCGAGCTGCTGCGCCGCGATTTTGGCCTGATACAGCGTTTGTGAATCGATGAGATCGCGCACCGCTTCCGCCTGGGTGAGATCGATGCGTCCGTTGAGGAAGGCGCGCATAGTGAACTCGCCAGGCTCGGCGAGTCGCGCGCCTGCGGCAAGGCAGAGTTCGACAATGTGCCGCAGCACGACCGGCGAACCGTGGGCGGAGATTTCGACAATGTCGTCGGTGGTATAGGAGTGCGGCTTGGCGAAATAGGTGACGACGACTTCGTCGATACGGTCGCTCCCACATGTGGGGACAGCCGCCCCCGGCTGTCCGGCCGAGCGAAGCTCGGCAGTCTTCTCGCAGGGCTCGATCACTTCTCCGAAAACAGCCCGCCCCGGCTCCAGTTCATGCTTGAGCCGCAGCATGGGCATTGCGATCTCTTTCGCCTGCGGACCGGCCAGGCGCACCACGCCGATGCCTCCAGGGCCGAGGGGCGTAGCGATGGCGACGATAGTATCGTCGAGATTCACGCAGCGATTGTAGCGGTTAAACTGGTCGTTAGTCGTCGGTCGTTTGTCGTTGGCGTACTCGTGGATACATGAGACGCGTGGCCAAACGACTAACGACAATCGACCACGACCAAGGAGCGCCCTTGTCTGTAGCCGACGAACTGCTGAAAGCCAACGAAGAGTTTGTAAAGAACTTCAACCTCGGCGACCTCGCCGTTCAGCCTCGCCGGAAGGTTGCCGTGCTGGCCTGCATGGATTCGCGCATTCTGTTCGAGCGCTGCCTCGGACTGCAGCCGGGTGACGCACATATGATCCGCAATGCCGGTGGCATCGCCACGGATGATGCTCTGCGTTCGCTGATCGTTTCGCACCACCTGCTCGACACGCAGGAGTTCATCATCATTAACCACACCGATTGCGGATTGCTGAAAGTGAAGGAATACAAATTGCGGGCGCAGCTCGCCGAGAAGATGGGCGCCATCGCCAGCGAACCCGCGCACTTCTATGCCTTCGATGATTTGGAAACAAACGTCCGCGAGCAGATGCACAAAGTGAAGTCGCATCCGTGGATTCCGAAGCACATCCCGGTGCGAGGGTTTATTTATGACGTGAAGACGGGGAAGCTGAAAGAGGTTGTCTGAATGTCGCGCGGCCCCCTCGACTGCGAGGCACGGCTGGCGGGGGTCGATAAGGTCGACGAGTGTAATCGCCTGTTAAAAACAACTGAGAATTACTAATACGATTCTGCTGATGTTCCGCCAAATGGTCCTTTTCAACTAGAGACAACCCTCCGTCGTGCGCGCCCAAGTCGCACCCCGAACCCAGAAGAG
>JASIEN010000379.1 GCA_030045935.1 Candidatus Sulfotelmatobacter sp. | reverse complement strand
GGCGCACTGGGATCGCCCATGCGCTTGTAGAAGAGAGTTCGTATCGATTCCCAATAGGGCGGGATTGATTCCAGCAGAGTAATCAGATTGGAAGGGCCGACGATGTCGACGGCTGCTGCGTAAACATCTGGGGTGAAGGCAACGCCAGCCAGCGTGGCGTATCCGCCATAGGACCCGCCGAGAATTCCTACCCGCTTGGGATCGGCAATGCCCTCGGCGACCAGGTACTTCACGCCCCAGGTGATGTCATCCTGCATTTTCCGGCCCCACTGCAAGTTGCCGGCATCCAGAAACTTTTTCCCATAGCCGGTCGACGCGCGAAAATTCGGCTGAAGCACCGCATATCCGCGATTGGCAAAGAACTGCGCCAGCGTGTTGTAACCCCAATAGTCGCGTCCCCATGGCCCACCGTGGGGGATGACCAAGGTGGGCAGGTTCTTGGCAGGAACTCCCTTCGGCAACGTCAGATAGGCAGGAATTTCCAGGCCATCGGAAGACTTGTAGTGAATTGCCTTCATTGCCGCCAGATCTTCGCGCGGCAGCTTTTCCCGCATTTTGTACTGCGGCGTGAGCGTGTGGGTTTTTCGCTCAAACAGGAAAATCTCGCCCGGCTCGGTATCGCTCGAAGCCGACACCAGCCAGACCTGCTCGTCTCTGGTGTGCGAGGCAATGTTGATCTGCTTGCCTGGCTCCTTTTGCTCCAGCCACTTGTAATCCGCTTCAAAACCTTTGTCCTTAAAGTAGTGCCTTTCGCGTTCGTCATAGTAGGAGGTTTCCACCAGTTCGTCGGTCGCCTCTGAGAACATGACGCCGCGCAAATCCACTTTCTTCAGAGGGTCGGATTCCACTGGCTCAATCTTGCCGGTCGCCGGATCGAAAAGAACCAGCGCTGTCAGGTCGACATCATCGCCTTTGTTGGTTTCGAGATAAATCCGTTTGCCGTCACGGTGAAAGCGGTCGGGATCGCAAGTTTCAAATACGTTGCAGGAATAAACTTTGGTGAATTTGTCCGCGTCGACACGAAGCAATTCCGTATCGCCGTTTTCGGCGCTGCGGCTCGCCATGCGCAACTGGCCCTTCAGATCGAAAATCCAGCCGGTGACTCGCTCGGTGTTGGTACGCAACAGCGTTTTTTCGCCGGTTGAGAGCCTTAGTTTGTAGAGGTCGTGCCAGGCCTTGTCGCGGTCATTCAGTCCGATGTAGACGATGTCGGGATCGCTCTTGGGAACCTCGTAAATGATGGCGCGGACCCCTTTCAGCCCGGTCAAGTCTCGCGAGGGCGGAGCCTCGGCCCCTGCCACGGGCTGCGCGGCCGGGTCAACGGCGAAGACATTGTAATTCTCATCGCCGTCATTGTCTTTCACGTAAAGAATGTACTTGCTGTCCCAGGTCCAAAAAAATGTGGGGATTGGGCGCTTGCTTTCGGTGGTCAGTAATCGCGCCGCACTGAACGGTTCGCCCACTTTCTTTACATAGATATTGCGAGTGTCTTTCCAGGGCTTGAGAAATGCGATGTATTGACCGTCCGGCGAAATCTGCGCCGCCGCGATCTCCGGGTTGCCGAAGATCAACTCGCGATCGATCAACGGGGGCAAGCCGGCGCCAGTCTGGCCCACGACACCAGGCGCCAACAGCAAGAGGCACAATACGTAACGCAAAAAGTTTTTCATTGGAGGCTTTCCTTCGCGCTGAATTCTGGAAGAGTTAATGTCGTGTGAAAATGTCGCGATTCGAACGATACTACACAACCGTTCCGGATGAAACAGCGGCTACCCGATCGATTGAATGGCGCCGCTCCGCACGGCGTGAATGAAATCGGTATAGGCTGGTGTGTCGCCGCCGGCACGCATCTGGCTGGCGATTTGACCGCGATGATAGGCGGAGTGCATCACCACATGCGTCAAAATGTCGTGCAGGCTGCTGGCCCAAGGCTCGCCCTTGCTGTTTTTGTAGTTGATTTCTTCTGTCAGCCTGGCAGAAATAAGCTGTTCAAGAAACTTAGCCCATTCCTGCTTGAGACCCGCAATTTGCATCTCGCATTGCGCCAAACTGAGGTCTGGCCATACTGCCATGCTTTGGGGCTGTTGGAGAATCCTTTCGAGCCAAAGCCTTTCTGCCGACAGAATGTGGGCCAATAATTGCCGGGAGCGTGATGTGTCGGCGGTGCTTTTCTTCAGCGCAGCCAGCACTTCACGATTGGCCCAATCGTCATAGGCAAACTGGCGACGCAGATGTTCGAGCAGATCCACAGCGGGAGCCGAGCCTGACAATGCGCTCTGGCTGAAACTCTATTCCCTCCAAGTGACATTCGCAACGTGTAGTGTCCGAAATCTGCGAGTAAAGAATATGCCGGAATTCCGACCTTGCGAGCGTTAGCTGTTATTATGGGCGCGCGAGAATGGAAGTCGCCTGCGAAATTAACGACCATAACCCGAGGCTGGGCAAGCGAAAAGTCTTGGGCTGGAAATATAACGTCTGAACGCCAACGAGCTTTCTATTCCTTCTGAACGATTCTTGCCACAACTATCAAGCAGATTCCCAAGATCAGTAGATCAATCACCCGTGCATCCCCAGGACTCGGAAGGAAAGCATTATCTCGCTAGCCTTCTGAATGTGCAAGGGCTGGGGCTGAGTATGCGGTAGTTTTCCACCTGCCGCACTTTTCAGATAGCACCGCGCAACGTTATTCATAATCCTTTCATAATGACCGGATAGACTCGTCACGGATTAATAATGAGATACTGTTGATAGAGTCGCAATTCAGATTGCCGGCCGGGAATATGCCTCGCAAGCCCCCCTCATCACGGAATGCAACTGAGGACTCTGCCGTACCCGCGAATCTTGAGACCATGCCCGTACGAGCCGCGGAAATTTCCACCAAGCCGCCAAAGAAATCCGGTGGCGGCCTCGACCAGTTGTCGCGCACGGCATTGAAGGCATTCCTTATTGCCCGCGACGCCGCCTTCAACCTGCCCGACTTGCTCGAGCGTTCCTCGCGCATGGCGTTTCTGGCCATCAAAGATTGCGAAAAGGAGCTCGACATCATCGAGCGTTACATCGACGACCGCCTGCCCGCCGCCATCACGCGCGTGAACGAAATGCGCGCCCGCCAATTGCTCACCAGCCTGAAGTCCGCCACCGACCTCGAACGCATTGGCGATCTGATCATGAGCGTGGCATTGCGCGTTCAGGCGCGCACAACGAAGATGGCGGCCTCGGACGTGCGCCACCTGGTCGAAATGTCGGCAATTCTGCGAGAGATGCTCGATGTCGTCTATCGCGGATTCCTCAATCTCGACCTCGAAAGCGCCCGCAAAGTGCTGCAGATGGATAAAGACATCGACCGCGTTTGTCACGGCCTCTTTCAGAAACACCTCGCCGCCAACAGCGATCCCGAAAGCTTCGATGTAATTCTGATGGCGCAGGCGCTGGAGCGCGCCGGCGATCACACGACCAACCTTGCCGAGGATCTTTACAGCCTGATCGAAGGCCGAAGCCTCCGCCACGCGCCCAAGAAACGGGCGTCAAGCTGAACAAAAGCAAAGTTTCAAGGTTTTAAAGCTTCAAAGGTTTCAACGTTGTTGGGCTGTTGACATTGTGGGTTAAGTTCTGAAACCTGGGAACTCTGGAGCCTTGAAACTTTGAAAGCTTGAAACCTCTGAAGCCTTAGGACTTTGAAACCTTGAAACCTGCCTTCTTTCCCAAATTCATCATTCCTTAACACGCAAGCAACATTAGCGCAACATTCCCTGAATACATTCTTAGCAATCGGATTCGGCCACTCATGCCGGTTTCGGGAATTCCCCAGATCGCAACAATGTACTCCTCCACGGGATCATACGAACCCCTCAGCGATGCGGCTATCTCGCCCGCTTCTCGTTCACTTATCTTTGTGGTGGAGGACGACGAAGACATTGCGCGGCTCGTCTCTCATAATCTGCAAGCTGCGGGCTTCGATGTGCAGAGTTTCGTCAGCGGCGGCTCGGTCATCTCAGAAGCTCTGCGAGAAATGCCCTCGCTTCTGATCCTGGACATAATGCTGCCGGGAACAGACGGCTTTGATCTATGTCGCCAGATTCGCCAGACTCCCACGCTCTCCGCGATACCGATTATTTTTCTGACCGCGAAAACTTCCGAGGCCGATCGCGTGAAGGGTCTTGAACTGGGCGGCGACGATTACATCACCAAGCCGTTCAGCCCGCGCGAAATGGTGGCGCGGGTTCGCAGCGTGCTTCGCGGATTGCGGCAAGCGCCGGTGACCCCCGAAATCCTCCGACTGGGCGATCTCGAAATCGACCCTTCTTCCATGACGGTACAAGTCCAGGGACACACGGTCTTGACGACTGTGCGCGAGTTCCGATTGCTGGAATATCTGGCCATGCACCGTGGTCGCGTGCTTACCCGCGACCAGTTGCTCGACGCTGTCTGGAAAGAGACTCCTTTTGTCACTCCTCGCTCAATCGACGTCTACGTGCGCCGTCTGCGCGAAAAGATTGAGCCCGACCCGCGGCATCCGAAATATCTGAAGACGCTGCGCGGGATCGGCTATCGATTCGAAGTGCCAAAATGAGCCAAGCGTTTGGAGCAAAGAGCGTCTAGCGGTTAATGTCCTCCTTCGATTGCAAACGCTTCACGTAGCGCTCCAGGTTCGCCTTGTTGGAGTCCGGTGCAGTCGTAAGCGCAGTCTGCATTTCCTTCACCGCGTTGTCGAAATCGCCTTGACCGCTGTAAACGCGCGCCATGCCAACGTGCGAAGTCCAGTAGTCGGGGAACTTCTTGTAATTGGCACGGAAAATCGAGAACGCCTCTTCCTGTTTTTTCTCCCCTTGTAACTGGCGGGCATAGAAATAAAGTTGCACAGCGCTGCCCTTGTCGAGTGCTTTGGCGCGATAGGTCGCGGCCTCATCCTTGCGGCCCATGGCGTCTAATATTTTCGATTTGTTCAGCAGATTGTCGTAGCGCTCTTCTGCCTGGATCGACAGATCTTCGTCTTTTAGCGCTTCATCGAGATTGATTTTGTTGGTCAGGAAGTAATTGGCTGCGTC
>JASIEN010000378.1 GCA_030045935.1 Candidatus Sulfotelmatobacter sp. | reverse complement strand
GTGCCCGACCCACAGCTGCGAAAAGATCAAGTGCTGGTGCGGGTGCGCGCGTGCTCTGTGAATCATTTGGACCTTTGGGTCCGCAAGGGACTACCGGGAGTCAAGTTGCCGCATATTCCGGGCAGCGACGCTGCGGGCGAAATTGTAGAAGTCGGCGAGTATCTTACGGGATTTACACCGGGCCAGCGCGTCTTGATTGCGCCCATGCACTATTGCCGACATTGCGAAAAGTGCATTGCAGGGCTGCAAAACCAGTGCCGCGAGTTCACGGTTTTAGGCAATGGAGTTGATGGAACTGATTGCGAACTGTTTGCCGCGCCGGCGGCAAGCGTAATTCCAATTCCTGATTCGCTCGATTTCAATCAGGCCGCCAGCGTACCACTGGTGTTTGTGACTGCCTGGCACATGCTGGTGGGGCGGGCGGGGATTCGTCCCGGGCAGACGGTGCTCGTGCTGGGTGCGGGGTCCGGAGTGGGCATAGCCGCCATTCAGATTGCCAAACTGTTTCATTGCCGCGTGATTACAACTGCCGGTGACGAGGTCAAACTCGACAAAGGCTTAGAGCTCGGCGCCGATTTCGGCATTAACCACTACAAGCAGAAGATTTCTGATGAAGTTCGCAAGATCACGAATAAAGAAGGATGCGACATTGTCGTCGAGCATGTAGGCGCTGCGACGTGGGATGAGAGTATGAAGTCGCTCAAGAGCAGCGGAACGCTTGTGACTTGCGGAGCAACTACCGGATCGAACGTGGCGATCGAGTTGCGGCATCTGTTCGCGCGGCAGTTGAGTTTGCTGGGTTCCTACATGGGAACCATGGGCGAGCTGCATGAAGTTTTGAAACATGTGTTCGCAGGGCGATTAAAGCCGGTGGTTGATCGCGCGTTTCCACTGAGTGAAATTCGGGCGGCGCATGAATATCTCGAGAAGAGCCAGATGTTCGGGAAGGTGGTAGTGAACCCGTGAGAGTTCGTCCTCGTCATCGTGATTCGCCAAGCGCGAGATTCCCATCGGCGGGTTCGCTGTGCTCACTTGCTCAGGGCAGCTCTCGCCCCGCGAGCGAAAGCGCGGGGGTTCCGGATGACACCTCAATGCCCGCCGTCTGCACAATTAACTCTGCACCTTTCGTGGTTTAAAATAACAGTATGCCTCGCGAGCTCAACTTCGGTCCCTACGTTGATGTCCATGACGGCAAGAAGGTCGTCAAAGATTTGACCTACGGCAATCCCACGCCGGAGGGGCTGATTCTGACCACGCTCGACTCTGCCGTCAACTGGATGCGTAAAGGCTCGATCTGGCCAATGACATTCGGCCTGGCGTGCTGCGCGATCGAGATGATGTCGATGGGGGCGTCGCGCTTCGATATTGCGCGATTCGGAGCGGAAGTGTTTCGTCCATCGCCACGGCAGAGCGATCTGATGATCATTGCCGGACGCGTCTCGAACAAAATGGCGCCGGTGATTCGCCAGCTGTGGGAGCAGATGCCGGAACCGAAGTGGGTAATCTCGATGGGTGCCTGCGCTACTTCCGGCGGAGTGTTTCAAAATTATGCACTGGTGCAGAGCGTAAATCAGGTCATCCCAGTTGATGTTTATGTGCCGGGTTGCCCGCCGCGGCCAGAGCAACTCATCTACGCGATTACTTTGCTCCAGGAAAAAATCCAGAACGAAAAGGGCACCATCAAGAGGGCTTTGAACCTCGCCTGATGCCGCGAAAGCGACTATTGCCGGCAACTTCGCGGGCTTTCTTAACATCTTAACTTCCCCCTGTGCAAGCACTTGCAGAAATGGGACGGTTTGCGCGCAGCGGCCCGTCCAAGAGCGAAACTATTGTTAGCGAAATTGAATCTAAGTACTAGGTGGTGCAGTAAGCAGTTCAGTCTAAAAAAGGGGCAGCGCGCTCAGAAGGTTCCGGGCGAACCAGCCCGGCTGTGGGAGGTGCTCCATGATTGCCAGGTTCATCGAAAAACTGATCGATTTCTTTTTTGGTTGCCATCATTCGCGGTACAGCTTTCCCGTGACTATTCGCGGTGGCGACCGCCCGCGCGCGGCTGCGCTGACTGGCACCTATGTGGCCTGCCTCGATTGCGGAAGGGAGTTTCCCTACGACTGGCAGGAGATGCGGGTCATCTCCTCCAAAGCTGAACGCCGGCAATATGTCGCGTCATTGTCTGCGAAGCATGCAGCGTAGTTGAAACACTGGCGCCGACGAGTCTGCCTTTTCGGTTTTCCACGAGAATCTGGAATCAAGCCATCCCTACGTCAGGCTGTTAAGATGTTTTCAGAGCAAACTCACACTGCCTGATTTTCGGATGACCAAGAATTCCGCGCGCGTTCTCTATCTTTCCATCGCTCTGCTGATCGTCCTGCTCGACCGCTGGACAAAACACATTGTGGCGCGGCGCATACCGCTTTATTCCCACATCCAGATTATTCCTGGATTTTTTCGCCTAACTCACACAGAGAATACCGGCGCCGCTTTCAGCTTATTCGCCGATTCAACCACGCCATGGAAGACGGGATTGCTGATTGCATTCTCGGTGATTGCGCTGATTGTGGTTTCCATCCTGCTGTGGAAGAACCATCATGCTCACACGGTCAGCGGCATCGGATTGGCCCTGATCATGGGCGGCGCCGTCGGTAATTTGTGGGACCGTGTTGCCCGCGGACGGGTGGTCGATTTTCTCCTGTTCTATGTGGGGAAATACCAGTGGCCCGTTTTCAATCTGGCGGACAGCGCAATTTGCATCGGCGCGGGATTGCTCGTGCTCGAGATCGTGTTTGCGAAAACGAAGACATCGGAACAGGCCCCCGATACGACTGGTTTCTGATCCGAACCCGCGGGCTCTCACTGCGTAAGCGTTATGGACGGCCTGGCGCTGAGATTTGTCTTGCGCCAAAAAATCCTGGATCAAAAAAAATCGAGGCAGATGTGTGGTAGCCATCTGCCTCAGTCCAGGAGGACGACTTTTACTGCTTTTTGTTAAGTACGCCAGGCGCGCTCGCCAACGAATAGGTGTAGGGGAACGCGGCAGAATAGGAAACTGCGGTCGTGTTCGTGCCCGGATCGGCCGTCACGTATAGAATCTTGGCCGTCAGGGTTACGTTGGCAATGGTATAGCCCGTGCCGTCGATGGTAATCGAACCGCCTTCCCAAGTGGTGCCGGCAGTGAATTGGGCGCCAGTCTTCCAGGTCACTTTATAGCCTTTGTTCTTGGTGAGCGTGCTCGAGGTAGTTACAGTGCCGACGGTGTTCGGAAGCGTAACGCCAAACGGTCCTTGAATGGCTCCGCCGACATCGCCGCCGGACTCGGTGTCGCCGCCCAGCGTATTGCCGCCGTCCAACGAGTTTGCAGCCGTTGCAGCACCGTTGTTTCCGGTGACACCCGACTGCGTGAAGTGGGAGCGGTAAACGTCAAGACCGTCGCTACCGTCTGAGGTATAGAAGGGAATAAAGTCAGATACGGTTGTATCGACGACGTCCTGCGCCGACTGAGCCAACACATCCGGCCCGTAAGGATCAACTCCGATGAGCGAATTTGCTACCAGATAGCGCAGGAACGACCATGACTTGTAGGTTCCATTACGAAGATTGGGGAACGAAGGTCCTCCCCACACATCATTCGCGTCCGTGACCGTGCCGTTTGGCAGCTGCTGGTTGGTGGTCCCTGGAATCGCGAGCGGGTCGACGCCGTCCAGAGTTAAGTAATTGAAATTTGATTTCGCCAATTTCGAGGCGTTCGCGAAGCTGAAAAAGATGTACCCGAGCGAGTTGGAGTTCGCCAGCAGTGCACTGACCACTTCACTGGTACTCAGGGCGCGCTGCCGGACACCGTGAACCGGAGTCGAAAGATTCAGCGGGTTGTAGGGTGTGTCGTAGGGATTGATGACGCCGACTTCTTGGGAATCATCTGTGTTGCCGGTGGTGCGGAACAAAGTGAATTCCGACACGTTCTCCGTTCCGGAGAGTGGCTCGCGAAGGAAGAGGGTCAGCGGAGTTCCCGCGCCGTCGCCCGGCCCGCCGAACGCCGCATTGTCCGTGTCAGCGGTGGTAGTGCCATCGAACAGGTGAGCCAGTGGGAACGGACCCTTGGTGCCAACTCCAGTAATGAGGTTTGCGGTGGAAGATGAGAAGGTGCCGCCGTTGTTCAAAACGAAAATAACCGGCGAGGCACCGATGGGAATCGTGGTATACGGAGGAACAGTAATTTTGGTTATGGGATCCGTTTCCCCGCTAAGACCGAACTTGACTGGCGTTGCCTGCGCAGTGCTCTGCGCAGAATAGATTGGCGCTCCGACGTTTTTATCCGATCCAATATAGCCTAGACCCGCCCAAGTCGTCGTGTTCAGTTTGTCCAAGGCACGTGTGGTGGCGAATAACGCGTCCTCGGGACGAATGTCTGTGAGGGCAACGTTGATGTGGGCATCGCCGGCTCCCGTAGAGGAAGTCCCAATAGCGCCGGACACATTGGGTGCATTGACAATCGAGACGTCCGCGTTACCATCCGGCCAAAGAGATTGCGGGGAAACAAGGTTGCCAGCCGCGGTCGGCAACAGCTGCAATTGCGCTCCGCTGCCCGACGTCGGCTGAGCGGAAAATGAGCGCACGGCGACCGTGGAATCGACGCTTTCCCCAGTCCAGATATCAGTCACACCCGTGTTGCCGGTTGGGTCGCTGGAAGCCGCAATCCAAACGACAAACACATTGCCTAGATCGGGCAGAATAAGCGTGCCGGCGCGAGTGTCGAGGATGTTAGCGGCATTTTTGGCGGTCCAATGAAAGGTGACTTGCTGGCCCGACGTCCAGGTACCGTTGGCTACATTATTGGCGATTTCGGTAAGGGCAAGCTGGTCGGCGCCGATGGCTGCTGTAAGGAACTGTGATGAGGCGCTGGCGGCCACCACATGAAGTGTTTGCGCGCCGGCAGAGAGCGCTCCGGCAAGAACAACCGCCAAGAGCATGGCTGGGTTGAAAAATCTCACTTTCATTTACTTTCTCCTTCGGATGGGTTCTTTTTCCTGGGGTTTCGTACTCCACTTCGCCCCGGACCAAGCAATTTGGGGAAAGCTGGAAACGAAACTCCGGGATTGCCCTGAGAGGCCGAGGCCGCCCCTTCCCGGCAGTGGGAAATTTAACGGGGTGCGGGAACAATGTCAAGTAAATTTATGGACATTGTTGTGTTAATGTACGGTAAATTTATGGACGTGATCGTATACATTAAGATGCCCTGAAAATGGCCATCCGACGGCAGGTTTGGGGTGTTACGGAAAGATTACAAGCGTCAAAATGCTGCGATCCCAAGGATATTTGGAGGCAAAACTTCACTGCTACGGGATGGGACGTGTCGATGCCGAGGCTTCACGCAGGCGAGAGTGACTGCACATGCGCCGCCCCTGAGAACGCGCCGTGGCCGAGTAAGTGTGCCGAGCGCGGCGGGAGAGGGCCCGGCACCAGACGATATCCTTTACCGCGAATTGTCTGCAGATATCGCGGCATCTCCGGATGCGGTTCGATTTTCTCCCGCACCCGGCGAACGTGGACGTCAACCGTTCGTGGAGTCACAAATCTTGCGTCCCACACCGCGTGCAATAACTGATCACGGCTGAAAGATTTCTCCATATTTAGCGCCAGATAGGCCAGAAGCCGGAACTCCATGACCGTCATGCGTACCGACCTCCCGCGAACTTGGACGGTCAGCGACTCAGAGTCAAGTTCCAGGTCACCCGCCATCAATCGCGAAGGAGCTTGACCATGCCGCGTGCGGCGCAACACGGCACGCACCCGGGCGACCAGTTCGAGGGAACCGAAAGGCTTAGCGATGTAGTCGTCGGCCAGCATGAGCCCGGCAACACGCTCACTCTCAGAACATCTATTGCTCACGAAAATCACCGGCAGGTCAGCCCACAAAGGAGACTTGCGGATGTCAGAGCATAATTCCAAGCCGTCTGCGTCGGGCAGTTCTCTGTCCAGCAGAAACAGGTCAGGCCGGGATGTCTGATCCAGCACCTCGGCCGCGGTGGCAAATGCGCGCACTGCAAAATGCTCCCCCTCGAGCACGCTGCGGAACAGGCGAGCCGAATCCGGGTCACCGGCCACGACGAAGATGACGGGGCGCATAGATCACCATTCCTTGTCAGTCTGGGGAGGGGAGAAGCACTCACCTGCCGTGTCAGAGGCAGTGTGAAAACGTATTCAATCAAAGACATAGTACGAGAAAACCACAATATTGTCAATAAAGTCTACGGACGTAGTTGTATTTCGCTTCCGGCCACCAAAACTCATAATCAGGCGCAGGTCTGCGTCAGAGACGCTGCTAGGCGCATCGGAATGCCAAAGGTGTGCCATGACTCGATGGGGCCGCGCAGCCCGCACTGATCGTGGTCCCACTAACTGGTTGATTTTAAGCGGCGTGGCTGAAATCAACCATGCCACCGACTGCAACTTTTCGATATGATTCGAGTTCAAATGTGTAGGTGGTTTTGGAAGGAGGATCCAAAGCCACGCGGGCGGATGCGGGTGTGAATTGCGCGCTGAGCCTGCGACAAGGGGGAGTTATGGGATATTTGAAACATGTAGCTTTGATAGGAGCGCTGCTGCTGCCGCTGACGTTTTCGCAGCCTGCACACGCGCAAGTGGGGGTTGGAGTTGGGATCGGTTACGCTCCGCCAGCTGCTTGCGCCTATGGTTATTACGGCTACTATCCGTATGCCTGTGCTCCCTACGGATATTACGGCCCTGACTGGTTTTACAACGGACTGTTTATTGGCGCCGGGCCTTGGTACGGCTGGGGTTGGCCGTGGGGCTGGGGCGGCTGGGGCTGGGGAGGTAGAGGCTGGGGGTATGGTTATGGCCGCGGCTACGGCTATGGCCGAGGTTTTGGCTACGGTTATGGCCATGGCTTTACCGGACGCGGCTTCGCCGGACGTGGATTCTCTGGTGGTCGTGGATTCAGTGGCGGCGGCTTCCACGGCGGAGGAGGAGGTGGTGGGTTCCACGGTGGCGGAGGCGGTGGTCACCGGTAATCGAGGCTGATTGAAAGGTGAAACGGCTGGCAGCGAAAGCTGCCGGCCGTTTTTGTTTGAGCACTAGACGCTTCATCAGAGCTTGGCCGGAGTGGTGCGCCGCGTCAATTTGATCCCGCCCCGCGGCGGTGAAGGGCACCCGCTACGATCATTTCGCCCCGACGTCGGGGTCTTTTTCTCCGCGGTCGCGATAGACGACGTGGCCAATGCGGTCGCATTCGTTCTCTTCGGTGCGGGTGATGGTTGTGGGCTTTTCGCCGGCGGAGACGGATTCGCAGCGCAGGTGGTCTTCGAATCCGGGTGCTGAGAAGATTCCGACTATGCTAGCGGGCTCGGTGCCGGTGTTCTTCAGGCTGACCCAGGTGCGCTGCGGGATGAAGACCATTCCTCCGGCATGCAGGTCTCGCTCCTGATCTCCAACGTGAGCGTGGATTGTTCCTTTCTCGATCAGCACGATCTCATCCTGCTCGAGATGCTTGTGGGTGGGGATGGCTGCGCCAGGAGGCATGTCGTCCTCGGTAACGAGCACCAGATGCTGGGAGCCGTTGGCTTTGGGGGTGACCTTGAGGATGAAGCCGCCGGGATCGACCTCGCCGGGCTCGGGCCGCCATAAACGAACCTCGCCTTCATTTTTTTCGAGCAGCAGCGGGGTTGCGCCGGCTTGCGCGGGTGGGCGAGCCTTCTGGGGGACGAGGACCGCGACGGGCAGGAAGAATGCAAGTGTGGCGACGATCGATTTCATGGGCACCTCGATGGCATGGGGAGTAAGTGTGCTCCCGGGGGTCAGGCGAGTCAATGGGCAAGGGGATCTCTGGTTGTACTTGGGTAGGAGAATCTTAAACACAGAGGACACGGAGGAACTCAGGGTAAAACCCCTGCGTCCCTCCAGGTGATCGAGAAGTCCGTGTCGGTCGAATAAGAATCTAGTCGCCCGAGGTGGCACCTTCGGGCACGGCTTCTGGGATCAAACGACCGTTGGGGGCAGCCACCAGGCCTTTTTCCAGATCAGCCAGACGAACGCGCTTGATGTCCCACGCGAGGCCGAGCTGCTTCAGCACCCAGATGCCGTACCAGTTCGTATCGATCTCGTACCAGGTGAAACCGTGCGCGGCAGAAGTGGGATGCGCGTGGTGATTGTTGTGCCAACCTTCGCCGAAGGTGAACAGGGCGACCCACCAGCTGTTGGTGGAAAGATCGCGCGTGGCGAAGCGCCGCGTGCCCCAGGAGTGTGTGGCTGAATTTACCAGCCATGTGCAGTGCAATCCGAAAACGGTGCGGAAGAACGTTCCCCACATCAGATAAGGCAGGCCACCGAACACGAGCAGCGCCACCCCAAGGATGATCTGCGGCACGTAATGATATTTCGTGATCCAGACGTGGAATTTGTCTTTGGCGAGATCGGGGACGTAGCGCGCCAGCGTGGTGGTGTCATGGTGCATGGACTTGCCCATGAGAATCCAGCCCATGTGCGCCCACCATTTGCCGTCGATGGGAGAGTGCGGGTCGCCTTCCTGATCGGAATACTGATGATGGATGCGGTGCGTCGCCACCCAGAAGATCGGTCCGCCCTCGAGTGCCAGCGTGGCGCATAGAGTGAGGAAGTACTCGACCCACGTGGGAGTCTTATAGCCGCGATGAGTGAGCAGGCGGTGATAGCCCATGCCGATGCCCATGCTGCCTGAAATCCACCACAACAGGGCGGCTACGAAAAATGCCTTCCACGTGAAGAAAAAGAGCGCCGCCACGGCGCCCACGTGAAACGCCGCCATAAAGAGAGCTGTAACCCAGTTGACTTCGTTATTGGCTGCTTGCCGTCTTTCGAGACTTTCCAGTTGCATGTATGGCGCGAACCTCGAGGGTGATGTGAATGCGATCCTGCCAGAGATAAGCTAACAGGAGCGTGTGCAAAGCTACTGTAATACTTGTGTAATAGCGGGCAGAAAGGCATTACGGAAGTACTGATCCTCGTGCACCGGAAGAGCGAAAATCTTACAACGCAAAGGGCACTAAGGAAGGCCGTGGAGTTCGCAGAGTAGGCCCGAGCCTCCGCATTATCACTTCATTATTACTTCCTGGCGGTGAAACGCAACACAAGAGCGACGCCGATACCAAGCAGAATTGCGGGCGGCAGCAGGACAAGGGCAAGGCCCGGCATGCTCACGATGCCGAGCACCACAAAGGCGACCGCGATGACAATCCCAGCCAGGCCTGAGTCTACTTGCGGCACCCGCCATGGGCCGGGATGTGGCTTGCGGTCATCTTGCATACGGCTGATTATCGCACCCGTTGCGTCAAAACGGGCAGTAGCCTGATAACTGCCGTAACCGCGCTATGCACTTTTCGGCATGTGTTTCATGGCGTCTTCCATTTCCGACATGCTCACATCGCGCTTATGGGTACCGATCGACCATTTGTGTCCGAAAGGATCGGCCAGCTTGCCGTAGCGGTCGCCCCAGAACATGTCGGCCACCGGCATTTCGACAGTCGCTCCCGCTTTCACTGCGCGGTCGAACGCCGAGTCGACATCCTCCAGATAAATGTGCAGACCCATGCCGGCACCACCAGTGGATTGGGGCGACAGTGCACCCATCTCCGGGAATTCGTCGCCTAGCATGATGATCGAGTCGCCGATCTGCAATTCGGCGTGCGCCACTTTGCCGTCCGGGCTGTTCATGACGCCCTTCTCCACCGCACCAAATGCCTGCTTGTAGAACTCAATGGCGCGCGCGGCGTTGCGCACGGTCATGTAAGGAGTGACTGAGTGAAAGCCTTCTGGAATCGGTTTAGCGGCCATGTTTGCCTCCTTATGGCAAAAAAATCCGGGCCGTAGCTTACACCAAGACGGACGGGAGTATGTCAAGGGAGTGTTACAGGAGCAAAGTTTCAGACGTTTCAAGGTTTCAAAGAGCAAACTAACCGCAGCTCCGCCCGGAACTTTGAAACCCCGAAACTTTTGAAACCTGCTTTTCTCAGAAGAATCGGGTAACGCCCTCTTCCAGCACAACCACGCGGTCTTCAATGCCTGCCGTTTTTGCCTCCTGCT
>JASIEN010000377.1 GCA_030045935.1 Candidatus Sulfotelmatobacter sp. | reverse complement strand
AGTCGTAATCGTAGGAATACGCGCTACGACTGCCGCGCGCCGGATTGCTTTCTCATCGAACCAGGGATCGGCCCCTGTGGGAGTATTCACAATCAGGTGCACGCGCTGGCCTTTGATCAGGTCAACTACGTTCGGCCGTCCTTCTTTGACTTTGTAAACTCGATCAACCGCCATGCCTGCGTGCTCGATCACATCGGCGGTGCCTGAAGTCGCAACCAGCTTGAATCCCATTTCCACAAACTTGCGCGCCACCCCTGCTACGTTCGGTTTGTCGTGGTCGGTCACGCTGATGAACACCGTGCCCTTCGTCGGCAGCTTCTGCCCCGCCGCCAACTGCGCCTTGGCAAACGCCTCGCCAAAGCTGTCGCCCACTCCCATTACTTCACCAGTCGATTTCATTTCCGGCCCAAGCACAGTATCCACACCAGGAAACTTGTTCCACGGAAAAACCGGCGACTTCACGTAATAGCAGCTTCCGGTATCGAGATCGCTATGCTTGGCGATATTTTCCGGCAGGAATTCGCGCAGTTTGCGTCCCGTCATCAGCCGCGCAGCGATCTTCGCCATGGGCACGCCGGTGGCTTTCGACACATAGGGCACAGTTCGTGAGGCCCTCGGATTTACCTCGAGAACGTAAACCTTTCCCCCTTGTGCGCCGTTGCCGGAACCGCCATTTCCACGTGGAATGGCAAACTGAATATTCATTAGCCCCACAACTTTCAATGCCCGCGCCAGCTTGAATGTGTAGTCGCGCATGTCATCCATAAGATGATGCGGAATGTCGACCGCCGGCAGCACGCACGACGAATCGCCCGAGTGAATGCCGGCCTCTTCGATGTGCTGCATAATTCCGCCGATCACGACGTCTTCGCCATCCGACAAGGCGTCCACATCGACTTCAATCGCATTCTCCAGGAAGTGATCGATCAGCACCGGACGGTCTTGCGAGTACTCGACCGCTTCTTTCATATAGCGCACGACCGATTCTTCATCGTAGGCGATCACCATGGCGCGCCCGCCGAGCACATAAGAAGGCCGCACCACCACGGGATATCCAACTTTTTTCGCGCCCTCGAGAGCTTCCTCAAGCGAAGTCGCAATCACCCCCGCCGCCTGCGGAATTTTCAATTCTTCCAGCAGCTTGTTGAACTGCTTGCGATCTTCCGCCAGATCAATCGACTCAGGAGACGTGCCGATGATGTTCACCCCTGCATTCTTCAGCGGCAAAGCCAAGTTCAGAGGCGTCTGTCCTCCAAACTGCACGATCACACCTACCGGTGCCCCTTTCGACGCCTCATGTTGGTACACCGCCAACACATCTTCCAACGTCAACGGCTCGAAATAGAGCCGGTCGCTGGTATCGTAGTCAGTGGAGACCGTCTCCGGATTGCAATTGATCATGATGGTCTCGTATCCATCTTCGTGTAGGGCAAACGACGCGTGACAGCAGCAGTAGTCGAACTCGATTCCCTGCCCGATGCGGTTCGGCCCGGCGCCGAGAATGATGACTTTTTTCCTATTGGTCGGCGCAGCTTCATCTTCGTCTTCGTAGGTTGAATAAAGATATGGCGTGTAGCTTTCGAACTCGGCGGCACAAGTGTCGACGCGCTTATAAACCGGCAGAACGCCGTATTTCTTGCGCAGGTGACGGATTTTTTCTTGTCCCTCCAGCCGCCATACCAACGCCAGCCGTCCGTCGGAAAATCCTTCGCGCTTGGCCTCGCGCAGCACTTCCGGTGGAATCGACTCCATCGGATGCTTTTCCAGCTCAAGCTGCATGTCATTGATTTCTTTGAGCTGGTACAAAAACCACGGATCGATCGAGGTCATCTTCGCGAGCTGCTTCACCGTGTGGCCCTGGCGGAGCGCATACCGCACATACGCCAGCCGCTCGGGATGCGGCGTTACAAGACGCTGCGTCAAAATCTTCGGCTCGATCTTGTCGCTGCCCACGCGCTTGCCGGTATCGAGCGAGCGAATCGCCTTCATCAGCGCCTCTTTGAAGGTGCGCCCGATGGCCATCACTTCGCCCACCGACTTCATCTGCGGCCCCAGGTTTTCATCCGCGCCGTGAAATTTCTCAAACTGCCATTTGGGAATCTTCACCACAACGTAATCGAGCGTAGGCTCAAAACACGCCGGAGTCTTGCGCGTGATGTCGTTGGGAATTTCATCGAGCGCATATCCGACCGCGAGCTTCGCTGCAATCTTCGCGATCGGAAATCCGGTCGCTTTCGAAGCCAGCGCCGACGAACGCGAGACGCGCGGGTTCATCTCGATCACAACCATGCGCCCCGTCTCAGGATTCACCGCAAACTGAATGTTTGATCCGCCGGTATCCACACCGATCTCGCGTATGACTGCAATGGCCGCATCACGCATCGCCTGATATTCGCGGTCAGTCAGTGTCTGCGCGGGCGCAACCGTAATCGAGTCCCCCGTATGCACGCCCATGGGATCGAAATTCTCAATCGAGCAGACGATGATGACGTTATCCTTCGCGTCACGCATCACTTCCAGCTCAAATTCCTTCCATCCCAGCACCGATTCTTCAATCAGCGCCTCATGCACGGGCGAGAAATCGAGACCGCGGGCCAAGACTTCCACCATCTCTTCTCGGTTATAAGCGATGCCGCCGCCGGAGCCGCCTAGCGTAAACGACGGCCGCACGATTACCGGAAATCCAATTTTTCCCGCGAACTCCAGGCCATCCTTTGTGTTATTCACCAGCGCCGACTTCGGCACATCGAGCCCGATGCGCTGCATCGCATCTTTGAAGAAGAGACGGTCTTCGGCTTTCTTGATAGCCTTCACGTTTGCACCGATCAGGTGCATGTTGTACTTTTCGAGCACCCCGCCGTCGGAAAGTTCGATCGCTAAATTCAGTGCTGTTTGTCCACCAACAGTCGGCAACACCGCGAAACCCGCACCGGGCGCCATCTCCCGTTCCAGCCGAATAATCTCTTCCAGATATTCCAGCGTGAGCGGCTCGATGTAAGTGCGGTCGGCCATGTCGGGATCGGTCATGATGGTGGCCGGATTCGAGTTGGCCAGCACGACCTCGTATCCCTCAGACTTGAGGGCCTTGCAAGCCTGCGTGCCGGAGTAATCGAACTCGGCCGATTGCCCGATGACGATGGGCCCGGAGCCGATAATCAGAATTTTCGAAATGTCAGTGCGTTTGGGCATTTGTCTCCGGATCAGCCGCCAAATGCTCGGAATACAACGAGGGCGGTCGTCGAGCATACCAATGCGAGAGTAAACATGGCGCCCGACAGGGTGGCCAGGCCGCCGATCGATCCAACCATCGGCTGAGGGTGTTTTGGGATGTTCCTTTTCTTGAGTTCTTCCTGAAGCTTGGGATCATAGTGCGAG
>JASIEN010000376.1 GCA_030045935.1 Candidatus Sulfotelmatobacter sp. | reverse complement strand
GCAGAGTCGAGCGGCCAGCGTCTGGGTGAATTGTGCTTTGGCTGGCGCAAGACTCGAAGTGCGCGCTCGCTGGAAGATTTGGCAGTCTGGACTCTCTCGCTTGATATGGTCACTTCTGCGAATCGGCATCGCGGGGCGATCGCAATTCACCGCTTATACTCGCAACGCCATTTGCAGCTTGATATCAATCTTCTCACTTCGATTTTTCCGATCGCGCTCGCCGATGCCTTCGACCGCGCACTTCAGTGCAACGTGCAAGTGATTCCGCTTACAGGGCAAGATGGCCAAGAGTACGTGGCCGCTCAGGCCGGATGAAGCGAACTTGCGACAGTGCCGGATGAGCTGCGGCTCCGGTTTTTTTAGCGGACTCGGCAGCCTTGCTCCGCCGCCTCTACCGTTTTAAGACGTTGCATTTCCTGGGATAATCGTTTGGTAGTGTCTTAAACAAGTGTTCAAGACACCACCTATTGTTTGCCGGATGGCACACGCATCCCGATGCGTGTTAAAAGGAAATTACCAGGAAGGGTTAGATTCTAAAGCTTGGCGCTGACGTAAGAGTTAATTTCGCAATTCAAGCAAACTTCTTCAAAGGTTGGTGCTGTCCATTGCATATTCAGTTACCCCACTCCGTTCAAAGCTTCTGCCTTGAAACTGGCGCGATTCTAACCGAGAACCCTCGACAAAATCAATACGTTGATGCAATTCGATCCCGGCGACGCTGCAAATTGTTGCATACAGCTTTGCTTGTAAGGAGCTCGATTTTTTCCACAGCCGTGAACCACACCGGCTACTGTCGGATATTGCCGTTCGCCATTTATCTTGTCTTTTCCCGATCACAGCCTAAGGAAAAGCAATCATGTTTCGGAAGTCAATTTACGGCACGACATTCAAAGGTGTTGATTTCGTTCCCTTGCAATCCGCCACATTTTGCGTGCAGTGCGAGCTGATCAGCAACCAAAACCGCTCCCACTGCTTGGCATGCGGAAGCCAGACTCTGCTTAGTCTGTCGCGGGTGCTGGGAGGGTCGTTGCGCGGCCAGCAGACGGCTCACCTCATTACGGATGCGGAACTCGACAGCTTGGTGCGCGACCTTCTGCGGACGGTTCCCGTTCCACTCGCGATGGAAACGGCAGATCACAGCACACGCATGCCTTCCATTGCTTCGCGAAGCCAGCTTCGCGTGGCCAATGCGGCCCATCCGGCCGCCGGTTTTCGTGCGGTCCATCCTGGTGAGGACATTGACGTCCACACCGCCGAGCTGGATCTTGAGCCTGCGATCAGCGCCATTACCGAACGCGCTCAGCATCTGACCGGCGCCACCGGGGCTGCCATTGCCTTGCAGGCCGGAGACGAAATCGTCTGCCGGGCACGTGCCGGACGCACCGCCCCGGATCTCGGCGTTCGACTGCAGGCCGATACTGGCATCTCCGCGGAGGCCGTGCGCACGGGTGAGGTCATGCTGTGCCATGACGCTTATCGAAATCCGCGCGTCGACCTGGCCACCTGCCGGCGCCTGGGCGTCCGCTCGATTCTGGTTTCTCCTTTGCGGTCATACCGGCGCACGCTCGGGGTATTTGAAGTTCTGTCATCTTCTCCCAGCGCCTTCGACGAGCGGGACGTCGCTACCATGCAACTGCTCTCCAGCATGATGGTGGCTGCCATTTCTCGCATCTCCAGCCTGCATAAGGCTCGGATTCGAAGATCGGCCTGATTTCAGTGTTTGCTACCGGGTTCCCAGCCTGCCCTTTCTAATTTTCTTTTTGCTCAATTCTTGCTTTCTCGGGTTAATATGTAGCAACGCAAATTTCGGACCCCGGTCCCCATGTTGGCCACTGCCAAGGTTTCTCGACCTCCCACGTTAAACCGCCGCCGTCGCGTGCGCCAAAAAGTACATGCTCCCGCTTACGCCAGTTTCATCGGCGTCTCCACGGCAGGGATGATTGACCTTTACGAGGTTCTGAACATCAGTGAAGTCGGGGTCGCTATTCAATGTCCTGCCCAATTAAGAGTAGACCAACCGGTAAATCTATGCCTCGACCTGGCTGAGTCGAGCGGGCAAATCACTTCCCCGGCGCGTGTGGTTTGGTCGGACTATCAAGGGCGCGCAGGCCTCTCAATTGCGCCTTTGCCAAATCCCGCTTTGCATCGACTGCGGGAATGGTTGTTTCTGAATGCCATGGCGGCAGCGGCGAATTCCGCATGGTACGAATTAGAAGCCCCGCCGCATGAGGAAGCCGAAGCCGGGCTGCGTCCGAACTACACCGACACTCTCAACGCCGCAAGCGCGGTACAGCGTGAAGCTGAATCTCTTGGCGCCGACTTGCAAGCGGTGCTCGACCTGATCGCCTCGCGGTCGCAATCTCTGCTGCGCGCTTCGGGAGCGGCTATCGCCCTCGCCGCCGCCGATCCGGGCACTCTGGTCTGTCGCGCCAGTGCCGGAGAGTTGGCTCCGCCGGCCGGCGCGGTCTTGCAAGTAGGATCGGGATTTTCGGGGGAGTGCGTGCGGACTGGAACATTGCTACGTTGCGACGACACTGAGAATGACGCTCGCGTGGATCGCGAAAGCTGTCGTGCCCTTGGCATAAGTTCCATGCTCGCGGTTCCGGTGCGGCAGTCAGAAAAAGTTGTCGGCTTG
The DNA here is from genome assembly GCA_030045935.1 of Candidatus Sulfotelmatobacter sp. Classification (GTDB taxonomy): domain Bacteria; phylum Acidobacteriota; class Terriglobia; order Terriglobales; family Acidobacteriaceae; genus Sulfotelmatobacter. Next base: position 167 of record JASIEN010000376.1, on the reverse strand, counting down.
CTCGAAATATTTTCTGCTGATCCTGATGCGTTTGATGAGAACGATGGCACTGTGCTCCAGCGCTTTTCCGAAGCCATCGCCTCCGCAATGGATCGCTCCGCCAAGAAAAACGAATTGCCCCCACCCTTTGCCCCTCCTCAGGGAAGTGTGCTGTTTGTCCAGGCGCC
>JASIEN010000375.1 GCA_030045935.1 Candidatus Sulfotelmatobacter sp. | reverse complement strand
GGAAACCGTCGAGCTGCTCATGCAGCGTGGCCGATGGGCAAACCGCCATCGCCTTTGCTATCAAAGCAAAGTCGGCGCCAGCAAGTGGCTGCAACCTACGCTGCGCCGCACGCTGCAAGAAATGGCGGAAGAGAAAGTTAGGGAAATTTGCGTGGTGCCGGTGGCATTCGTTTCGGATCACGTCGAAACGCTCGGCGAAATCGATCACGAGGCGCGCGACCAGGCGCGCCGCCTGGGCTTCACGCGATTTGAGATGACCGAAGGATTGAACGATTCGCCCAGGTTTATCGCGGCGCTGGCTCAGTTGGTCTTCGACGCTTTAGAGAAAGCGCCGCAGTCAGTCGTGGATCGTCAGGAGGCTGGGCAATTAATACCGGCGTTGGTTTCCGGGGGATTAACGTGAGGCGGCTCATCTAGGTCAGGAGGACTTCATGCCGGAAGTGGAGGACGCAAAACCCGTCCCAAATGCTGGAGCGCCGGCGGCGGAGGCCAAGCCCGCCGCTGTGCCGAAAGTTGATGCCACGAAATATGTCGGCACGCCCGCGGTAGGCACATCAAAGGCTGCAGCTGCGGGTGGCGTCGCCGCCTCCGGTCCAACGAATACCGACGTCGACCGCCGGCGCCGGCGCCTGGTCTGGGCCGCTGTTACAGCATTCCTCACCGCATGGTTCATTGCTTTCTTTCGCTTCTTCCTTCCCCGCACACTTTTCGAACCTAATACAGTTTTCAAAATCGGCTATCCGTCAGAGTTCGCCCTCGGCGTCGACACGAAATTTCAGCAGAAGTACCGGATCTGGGTTGACCGCACCCCCGATCGCCTTTTCGTGATCTACGCGCGCTGCACACACCTGGGCTGCACTCCTGATTGGAAGCCGAGCGAGAACAAATTCAAGTGCCCATGCCACGGCAGCGGCTACGACAGCGAAGGGATCAACTTCGAAGGCCCGGCGCCGCGGCCGATGGACCGCGCAAAAATCGAACTCGCGCCCGACGGGCAAATCATCGTCGATACTTCAAGGCTTTACTCCTGGCCCAAGGGCCAGCCAAGTCACTTTAACGATCCGGGAGCTTTCTTAACCGGAGTGTAAGAAGCAATAGGTTCCTCACCGGGCCATGCCCGGTTCGGAATACTACGAGTCTTAAAACGGAATCATCATGGCTGACGAAATCAAGAGTAGCAACAGCAACGTAAGTAGCGGCACGACGCCTGCATCCGGCACCAACGGCAGGAATGGAAAAAACGGGAAGGTCGGGCTGGTCGAAATCGTAAAGGATGATATTGAGTCGCTCAAGACCGTCATCCCGGCCAAAGCCAAAGAACAGATAGAAGACCTGAAAGACCCGACCAAGACCCAGGTCTACACCTCGATCTTCCGCCACAAGCACGACGACACGCCGCGCAACCGCGCGCTGGGCGTACTTTCCAACGTTTTCCTGCACTTGCATCCGGCCAAGATCAATCGCGATGCCGTGCGCTACAGCTACACCTGGGGCATGGGCGGAATCACGTTTTATCTGTTCATCATTCTCACCTACACGGGCGTGCTGCTGATGTTTTATTACCACCCCAGCAAGGTGCAGGCGTTTCGCGACGTGCTTTATCTCGAGCACGACGTGCCCTTCGGAAAAATTCTGCGCAACATGCACCGCTGGGCCGCGCACTTGATGGTCATCGCCGTCTGGCTGCACATGTTCCGCGTGTTTCTGACCGGCTCGTACAAAAAGCCGCGCGAATTCAACTGGAACATCGGTGTGCTGCTACTTGTGTTCACGTTGCTGCTTTCGTTTACCGGATATTTGCTTCCTGACGATCAACTGGGATTCTGGGCCGTCACGGTCGGCACGAATATGGCACGCGCCACGCCGCTGCTCGGCCATGAAGGCCCGTTCGGCCCGCAGTTGGGAATGACTCCATATAACGATGTGCGTTTTGGATTGCTCGGCGGATCAATCGTTGATGCAAACGCGCTGCTGCGGTCATACATCTGGCACTGCATCGGAATTCCAATCGTGGCGTCGGTGCTAATGATCGTGCACTTCTGGCGCGTACGAAAAGATGGCGGCATTTCCGGCCCGGCTCCGGTGATGCTGCAAGAAGAGGCTGACAAGCCGCGAAGGGGACCGAAGGCTGCCGGAGAGTAGAGTCGTGTAGGGACAGCCGCCCTCGGCTGTCCGGCCGGGCAACGCCCGGCAGTTTCACATGGCTGGCAGTAGCTGTCGAGCTTCGCTCGACTGGACAGCCGAGGGCGGCTGTCCCCACACAGATGTCGGAGAACCTATGGACTGGCGACAACTCTGGGAAATCTGCTCCGCACCCGACAACGTTCCGATCGTTGGGCTCATCCCGCTTCTCATCTTTTATATCTATCTCGCCTGGAAGCAGGCCCACGCCAACGATATGCTAATCGAGCAGCTCGAGGGCGATGCTGCGCTCGCCAAAACGCATCACCGCAAGACCTGGCCATTCAAGCCCGGCTGGCAAAAAGAAATCCACGTGTGGCCGTTCCTGCTGCGCATTGAGTTTCTTGCCGCCATCATCGTCACCATCATCCTGATGGTCTGGTCGATCACGCTGAATGCACCGCTGGAAGAACCTGCCAATCCGAACCTCACCATGAATCCGGCGAAAGCGCCGTGGTACTTCCTCGGTCTGCAGGAAATGCTCGTTTATTTCGATCCCTGGATCGCCGGAGTGGTCATGCCCACGCTCATCATCATAGGGTTGATGGTCATTCCGTATATCGATACCAACCCCTTGGGCAGCGGCTATTACACCTGGAAGCAACGGAAGTTTTCCCTGTCAGCATTTTTGTTCGGCTTCATCATCCTCTGGGTTTCGATGATCATGATCGGAACCTTTATTCGCGGCCCGGGCTGGCAGTGGTTCTGGCCAGGCCAAACCTGGGACCATAACCGGCTCATTTACGAAGTGAACCGCGATTTGCCGGATATTTTCGGCATCACCTCAAACTTGGGCAAGGGAATTTTTGGCGCGATTGTCGTTGGCGGCTATTACCTGCTCGGAGGCTTTGTCGTCTATTCACTCTTCCGGCGGTACAAGCTCAAAGACTTCACGCGCATGAGCCTGCTGCAATTCAGCATTACGCAATTTCTGTTGCTGACCATGGTGGCGTTGCCCCTGAAAATGGGCATCCGGCTCTTATGGCACATCAAGTATGTGTGGATCACGCCCTGGTTCAATATTTAATTGCACTCGTTTGTCGTTAGTCGTTCTTGATTTGACATTTTTCGATTGTCATCCTGAGCGCGCACTTTGCGCAAAGGATCTATGCAATTTGGCGGTGTCGGGCAAAATGCATAGGTCCTTCGCTTCGCTCAGGATGACAAAGTAAGAGCGTTCCCGGAGGAAATATAGCCCGTGCCTGACAAACCCACTCCCGAGCAGGACCCGATCACCAGCAAGTCGTACGCTGCCTATTACCTGATCGCGATGGTCATCCTGATGGCGACCCTGTTCTGGGCTTTGTGGGATGAGGCGTGGGGCCAGCGCCCGTGGAAGGCCTTTCAGGAAGCATGGAAAGAGCGCTATAGCGCTTTCTTGAACACTACCCGCTCGAAATCGGCAACGTCAGAACAAGATGTGGAAAAGAATCCCGATTATGCCAAGTTGAAGGCTGCGTACGAAAAGGCATATGAGGATGCCAAGCCCCAGGCCGAAGAAGCCCGCAAGAAGCTCGATGACGCCAGCACCCGTCTTCTCGCCGTGCAAAGCGTATTCACCGATCGGCGTGCCTACGTGAACGCGCTGACCTACGAACTCGAAACCGGCACCAGCGCCTCCGACAAAGCCAGCAAGCAGAAGGAAATCGACAAATATAAAAATGAGCAGGCCACAGTCGAATTTCCCGACGGCACAAAGAAGAAATTTACCTTCCCGCAGCTCGAAGAAACCTACAACGAGATTCGCGACGATCGCACAAAACTCAGCCTGGAACTTGGCGACGCGCTCAAGCCGGTCACCGCCGCCAAAAACAAGATGGACGACTACGTCACCGACCACATGGTCGACCTCACGCCGCAGCAGATCGACGGTCTGAAAAAGCGCGTCACCGAATGGGATCCGGCAATCTTGCAGATTAACGTCGCCGCCGCCAACATTGTTGACCGTTGCGAATCCTGTCACATGAATGCGCGTGAGCCGCTGAAAATCACCCCCGCTGCGATGGAAGCCAAAGGCGAAAAGAAGCCCGACGCATACGCCGAAGCGCTTGCCAGCCATTCCGACCCGGAACTATTACAGGTTCACGACCCCGATAAGTTCGGTTGCTCGCCCTGCCATCAGGGCAACGGCCGCGCCACCACCAGCGTGGAAAAAGCTCACGGCAACTATGAGCATTGGCTCTGGCCGCTTTATCCCAAAGAGAATGCCCAGGCGGGATGCCAGAATTGTCACGCTGCCGATATGGTGCTGGTCAGCGGCGATATGCAGTTCATGACCATCAACAATGGTAAGGATCTCTTCCGCCAGCGCGGTTGCAACGGCTGCCATCGCTATGAAGGCTACGACAAAGAGCCGGAAGACCTGAATAACATCGGCCAGCAGATCAAACAAATCGAAAACCAGAAGATCGACAATTCTAAGCAGGCCGCATATCTGATGAAAGAGGCCGACGCCGCCGAATCCAATGAAGAAGCGAATCGATTCAACACGCAGGCCGTCGATCTCAAAGTTGCAAACAGCAAGCTCGATGGCCGGCTGCAACAGCTCGATTTCCAGTCCCACAGCCTGATGCAGGATACGAAGAAAATCGGGCCGAACCTGAAAGACGTGCGCCTGAAGCTGAACAAAAACTGGATTCCCGTCTGGCTGAAGAAGCCCACCGATTTTCGTCCCACAACCAAGATGCCGAACTTCCGCCTGACCGATCATCAGATTCAGGCTATCTCGGCATTTATCTGGCAGTCAGGACTTAACGATCCCATTCCACATCACAAGTCCGGAAACGCCGCGCATGGCAAGGAATTATTCGAAGAGCGCGGTTGCCTCGCATGCCACTCCATGGGTGAAGGCGATCAGATGCAAGGTGGAGTATTCGCCGCCAATCTAAGCCGCGTAGGTGAAAAAGCGAATTACGACTATCTCGTCCGCTGGATTCACAATGCTCGTGAGCGCACGCGTCCGTATTGCCCCTACGAGAAAAAAGACATCGGCCCGGAAGATTACGCGAAGAAGGGCCTTCCCTATCAGTTCGATCTCGATCACAGCCGCTGCCCCAATGATGGCCACGAACTGCAAGTGCAGAACATGACGGTGATGCCCAGCCTGCGCTTGTCTCCCGAAGACGCCGAAGACATCGCGTCATATCTGATAACGAAGAAGGATAAGGAGCCTTCGTCCTATCCCGAAGCTTCTTACATGGACGATCCCAGCCTGAGAGAAGAAGGCAAAAAATGGGTTCGTCACTTCGGCTGCTCGGGCTGCCATGAAATCGCCGGCATGGAAGATGAAGGCCGCATCGGCA
>JASIEN010000374.1 GCA_030045935.1 Candidatus Sulfotelmatobacter sp. | reverse complement strand
ATCCCGTCATTGCGGTTGCTGTCGGGCAACCGGAAGTTAACGCAGGCGAACTTGTTGATTCTGAAGCGCGGCTGCTAGTCTCGGCTGAGATGGCGAGAAAGGGAGCCGGGACATGGTGAAGCCGCCGCGTCAGAGAAGGCAAATCACAAAATCAACCCCGTTAGGGGCAAAAGCTTATCGGGTGACATTGAATCTGACGACAGATAAGTCATCAGCTCGACATCGAATCATCAACGTGGACCAATTCCGCTAACTTTTGCCAGTGCATCGGATGGGGTCGGCGTCTTCCATTGCGGATGGCGACGGCATATGTAACCGAAACTCCGAGGGCAGACATGATGACTGGGTTCGCCATACTTTTCAGCAACGGCTGAATCCTAGTCTTGTACGTTTCTTCGTTGAGCCAAGCAGGAAGGTCGGTTGGTTTCCAGGCGAGTCTATATACCACCCCCTCATCCCGTTTGACCCTCCGCTGTAAACTCCATAAACTTGAGAGTGCTCCCCACTTTGTGCACGGCTAGCCTGTGGAGGATTTCCTGAATTTGCCATTGCGCAGTTTATGGTTGACGGCCGTGTTCGGCCTGCTGGCAGTCGTGTGTTCGGCACAGGACCCCGTGCCGCCGAGGCAGGCTCCGCCGGATCAATCGTCTCAGGATCAGGCTTCGCAGAACCAGCCTTCGCGCAACCAAGCTTCTCAGAAGCCGGCTTCACAGAATCAGGCTTCTCCGACCCAAGGGCAGAGTCAGCAAGGTCAGGTTCCGGAGGCTCCGACACCGCAGGGGCAGGCGCAACAAACTCAGTCCGGCAACAATCAGGCTGAGCGAACTGGATCGGCCCGGGAACAGGAGTCTCCGAGCAAAGCTGAAGAGCAGGACTCTTCGAGCAAGGCGCCACCGGCGCAGGAGCCTGCAGATCAGACGCCGCCGAGCCAGGCGCCAGCGAGCAAGTCTTCTTCGAGCAAGCCGCCAAGGCCGCCGGCGCAGATTCAAGGGACTCAGGTTCCCATCACGCTGGAGAGCAGCGAGACGATTTTCGCCCTGCTCACGGCGTTGAACATGTGCGGCTACGATCAAGATTTAACGGTGTCGGATGCGATGCGCAGCACGGTGCGGAACGAGGTGCAACAGGTGTTGCTGGATTCAGAGGCCGCGGAAGAGGCGCGCACCGAGGTGTGCGATTTTGTGCAGAATCATGTGGCGGCAAGAGATTCGAATCGGAATATCTCGCAGTACATTTCGCTGGCGCTGTACATGGATGGGCCGCCGCATTTTGTACCGCGAGTGAAAGAAGAAGACTTGCCGCCGGACGCATATAACGTCGCGCTGTTCGGAAAACTGCTGGAAAGGTTTTATGCCACGGCAGGCTTGCACGGAATCTGGGAGCGGCATAGACGTGATTATGCGGCGGCGATGCAGCGCTATCACGATCCGCTGGCGAAGATGGTTTTTGACACGCAGATTTATCTGAAGCAGCCTCCGTCGCAGTATCTGGGCAGGAAGTTCACGATCTATCTCGATTTCATGGGATCGCCCAACGAAACAGATGCGCGTAACTATGCCGCGGATTATTACGTGGTAGTCTTCCCTGCTCCGGCGACGAATTCGGGCGCGATGCCGCCCTCGGCGCTGAAGATGGACCAGATCCGGCACACATTTTTGCATTACGTATTGGATCCGATGGCCGACAAACATCCGCTGGCCATGCAGCGCATGGAGCCGCTGCTGCTATCGGTGAAGCGCGCGCCGCTGGAAGACACCTTCAAGACTGACATCTCGTTGCTGGTAACCGAATGCCTGATTCGTGCGATTGAGATTCACATGTCAGGCGGTAAGCTGGCCGTCGATGAGACGTTACGTGCGCAGGCGGTGGACGACGTGGTGAAGCAGGGTTACATTCTGACGCGGTATTTTTACAACGCTGTCGGCACGTTTGAAAAGGGCGATGTCAGCTTCAAAGGAGTATACGGCGATCTGCTGGACAATCTGGATGTGAAGAAAGAACAGAAAGCTGCCGCAGAAGTACAGTTTGCCAATGTAGCCTCGCCGGAATTGGTACGCTTGTCGCGGCCGGAAGATCGGAGACTGCTGATAACCGCCGAAAAGCGGCTGGCGGCGGGCGATCCCAAGGGGGCGCAGGAGTTGGCGCAGGAAGCGGTGGACAAAAAAATCGGCGATCAGGGACGGGCGTTGTTTATTCTGGCGGAAGTGGCCGTGGCGACCAAGAACCGCGATGGAGCGCAGGAGAATTTCCAAAGGGCGATTGCGGCGTCTGCCGATCCGATTGTGCTGGGATGGTCGCACGTATATCTCGGCAGGATTCTGGACATGAAAGAAGATCGCGATGCAGCGGTCAAGGAATACCGGGCGGCTTTGGACACAAGCAGAAGATTGCCGGACATCAAGGCAGCGGCGGAGCGGGGATTGCAACAGGCGTACGAGCCGCCGGCGAAACCACAGTGAAGATTGAGCGATTGATTGAGAGATTGGGTAATTGACTAATTGTGTAATCTGAACGCAGTTGTTCGATTAGTGTGCGGAATTTTGTCGAGCATCAGACTGCAAAATTACTCAATTACCAAATTTCACAATTACAAAACGATTCGGGAGAACGCATGAAGCGAGAGGCGGCAGTTATCGCGGTACTGGGCGTGGCGGCATTGGGCTTCGCAGGTAGCGGCTTCGCGCAAGGCAATGCCTCGTCGGCGCAGCAGAATCCGCCGGCGGGCCAGGCATCCACTCAAACGCCGGGGAAGCGGCCACCTCAGGCCAAAACGCAGGCGGAGTTCGATGCCTACAAGGCGATCATCGCCGTGAATGATCCTGCTGCGCAGGAAAAGGCGGCGAACGATTTCGCGGCCAAGTATCCGGAGAGCGAATTGCGGGCCCTGGTTTACAAAGCGACAATGCGCGGCTATCAGCAGGCCAACAACGGCGAGAAGATGTTGGAGATGGCGCAAAAAGTACTCAGTTACGACCCCGACGATCCGGAGGCGCTCCTGGCCGTGTCGCAAGTATTGGCGGAGCGAACACGCGATACTGATCTCGACCGCGATCAGAAGCTGGCGGAGGCGCGAAAAGACGCCCAGCGCGCCTTGGTAACGGTAGACACAGATTTGCCGACGGCGGGATATCCGCCAGAGCAGTTGCAGGCTTTCAAGAACTTCTTGCGTTCGGAGGCCTATGAGATCTTGGGCACGCTCGATTTCAACGCGAAGGCGTGGCCGGATGCCGAGGCGGATTTGAAGAAGTCGATTGACGCGTATCCGCAGCAGGTAGATCCGGTGGCTGTGCTGCGGCTGTCGCTGACGCTGGACCAGGAGGACCGCTATCCTGACGCGCTGAAGTACGCCGATCAGGCGGTCACTCTGACCAAGGAAGGCACGGCAACCGGGGATGCCGCGCGCAAAGAAAAAGACCGGCTCACGCGATTGACCGGAGGAACGAACCCGGCGCCGAAGTAAGAAGCAACGCTTCCTATAGAAGAGTGAAAAGCAGGTTCCTCACCGAGCCTTCGGCTCGATTCGGAACGACATCCGCCTAAACTCTCGTTGGGTAGCACGGCAGCAGAGCAATTCTGGTTTCAAAATGAAGGAACGGGAAATCACGGCGCTCGAGACAGCGATTGGTTATCACTTCCACCGACGATCGGTGATCGAGCAGGCCCTCACCCACAGTTCGCAGGCTCGCGAACAGGAAGCACAGCAGCCGCACGACACTAAATACAAAGTCGACGACAATGAACAACTGGAGTTTCTGGGAGACGCGGTGCTGTCGCTCGTGACCACCGAGGAATTGTTTCACCGTTTTCCGCAATTTCGCGAGGGGGAGCTTTCAAAGCTGCGCGCGCACATTGTCAGCGAGAGGCATCTAATACGTGTGGCGCAACGTCTGGAGCTGGGCCACTATCTCCGTTTGGGGCGGGGAGAAGAAAAAAGCGGAGGCCGCGGCAAAACGGCGTTGCTTGTCGATGCCCTGGAGGCAATCATTGCGGCCATCTACCTGGATGGGGGAATGGCGCCCGCGCGGGTGTTTATTTTGTACGAAATTCTTGCGCCGGAACTGGAACGCATGGAGCGCGACGGCGGCGCTTTGCCCATGACCGACTTCAAATCGGCGCTGCAGGAAACGTTGCAGGGGTTGGGAATGCCCCAGCCCGCGTACTTGCTGGTGCAAGAGGCAGGACCAGAGCACAATAAGACATTTACAGTGGAAGTGCGTCTGAACTCGAAGAATGGAGGCGGACAGGCGGAATTTGTAGGCCGGGCCCAGGGTTCTACCAAGAAAACAGCTGAGCAGGATGCGGCCAGGCAATTGTTGGCTTATTTGGCATCGCGTCCGCAATCGTCAGGCGCGAAGCTCATGCGCGAGTCAAGGGTCGCGGAAAAGCAGAGCTGAAGTAAATGAATTCACCAGTAGAAAATATTCCGGCGGACCAAGTACCGGCGAGTCCTTCTCCCGACGCGGTTATGCCAGAAGGCGTTCCCCCTGAGCAAAAGCCTGCGGAATCCATGGCTGCGCGTCAGGTTGCGGGCTCATGGGCGCCGGGCCTGATCGCCTCGCTACAGTCTTTGATGGGAACGGTAGTGATTGCCGTTTTCGTAATCACGTTTATCGTGCAGGCGTTTCAGATTCCGTCGCCATCAATGGAAAACACGTTGCTGATCGGCGACTACCTTCTGGTGAACAAGCTTTGCTATGGTGGAGGCGGCTTCGCCGATTTCTTCATGCCCTATCGCAGGGTGCGGCGGGGAGACATTGTTGTGTTCCACTATCCGGTCAATCCCACGCAGCATTTTGTGAAGCGGGTAATCGGTATACCGGGGGACCGCCTGCGGCTGGTGAATAAGAAGGTATACGTCAACGGAACAGCATTGACGGAACCCTACGCGCATTTCACCCGGCCGAGCGATGACATGTTTCGCGACAATTTCCCGCGCACCGATGTGCTCTCCGGTCCTACTCCAGAGTGGTGGGTGCAGATGCGCAAGCTGGTGGAGGATGGAGAGCTGATCGTTCCTGAGGGCAGTTATTTCGTTATGGGAGACAATCGGGACAACAGCTATGACAGCCGCTACTGGGGCTTTGTTCCGAAGGCTAACATTATCGGCAGGCCGCTGGTTATCTACTGGTCGGTACGGGGCAGTGAGATGGATCCGACTGTACCCTCATCGGTCGGCGATAGGCTGTATCATTTCGCCTACCTGCTGACGCACGTTTTTCAGGTCACGAGGTGGAACAGGACGCTAAGGCTGGTAAAGTAAAAAAGATTTTGCAATTTTCTAATCGGGTTACCTTGTAATTTCGTACCCGCATCGCATTTGATTCTCAATCAAACTACACGATTACAAAAACTCCTCGACTCAAGACAGATATGGCTACGGTGGCTAAGGACGAAAGTAAGCGGAAGAACAAAGACAAAAACGACGAAGCTCCTGAGAAGCCGAAGGAAACTACGGTCGAATTTCTGGCGTCGCTGGCGGCTGTTCTGGTGACGGGACTGTTCATCATCACTTTCGTTGTGCAGGCCTTCGAGATTCCTTCCAGTTCGATGGAAGACACGCTGCTGATCGGCGATCACGTGTTCGTAAACCGCGTCCAGTTTGCGCCCAAGACTTCCTGGGTGGGCCCCTTGGTGCCCTATCGTGACATACACCGCGGCGACATCGTGGTTTTTCTGCATCCAGATGCGGCTTATTTGGGTACTTATGTGGTCAAGCGCATCATTGGAATTCCCGGCGATCGCATTCATCTGCGTGACGGCGTGGTTTACCGCAATGGTCAGAAGCTCGATGAACCCTACATAGACCACGATCGGGACGATCCTTCGGATTCTTATCGCAATAATTTTCCTGCTGTGCCGCCCCAGCCCGGCGATCCGAATATTTCTCCGAGTTGGGCGGCAGAGCTGCCGCTGCACATTCAGGGGGACGATCTGGTCGTGCCTGCGGGACACTACTTCGCTATGGGCGATCACCGCGGTGTCAGTCTGGACAGCCGTTATTGGGGATTTATTCCGAAGGAAAACGTGATTGGGCGTCCGATGTTCATCTATTGGTCTTTCGAAACGCCTGCCGACCAATACACGCGAACCAGCATCGGAGACCGGCTAGGATTTCTGGCGCACGTCGTGCTGCATTTCTTTGACGAAACTCGCTGGCGGCGCACGCTGAAAGTGGTACGGTGAAACTCTTCGCTCCCAAGCGGCGGCTTGTGATTGCAGCAGGGATAATTCTGCTGTGTTTATTTCTCATCCGTCCCGGGGTTTCGCGCCTGAAAACCCGCATCACCATCGCCTTGAGTCGCGCCATCGCGCGCCCGGTCGACATTGGATCAGTCCACCTGCGTTTCCTTCCCCAGCCGGGTTTCGATCTTGACAATCTGGTTGTCTACGAAGCTCCAGCGTTCGGTTCCGAACCCATGCTGCGCTCTCGCGAGGTTACGGCCGTGGTGCGCCTCACCTCACTGCTGCGCGGTCGGCTGGATATTGCGCGCCTGGAACTGACCGAACCCAGCGTGAATCTGGTGCGCAGCGAAGATGGACACTGGAATTGGCGGAGCCTGCTGGAGCGGGCCGCGAATACTCCGCTTGCGCCGACGGCAAAATCCAAATCTGAGGCGCGCCCTGGTTTTCCTTACATTGAGGCGAGTTCCGGCCGCATAAACTTCAAAACAGGACAAGAAAAAAGACCTTTCTCGCTGCTCAACGCCGATTTTGCCTTGTGGCAGGAATCGGAGAATACCTGGGGTGCGCGTTTGAAGGCTGAGCCGCTGCGCACCGATATGAACGTGAGCGACACCGGTCTGTTGCGCGTGGATGGAACGTGGCAGCGCGCTTCAACTTTGCGCGAAACCCCACTGCAATTCAGCATGGAATGGAGCGGCTCGCAACTCGGGCAGGTGAGCAAGCTTTTCTCGGGCGATGACAAAGGATGGCGCGGAGAACTCCGGCTGGACGCGAAATTGAGCGGGACGCCAGGCGCCATGCAGATCGCAGCTGATACATCGGTTCGTGACTTTCACCGTTATGACATCTCCACGGTCGAAGGTATTCGACTGGCGGCGCACTGCGACGGGCGCTACAGCACGACCGATGCCATCATGCGTGAAATTGTGTGCCGTGCGCCCGTGGGCGAGGGCGTGATCTCGCTGCGTGGCGAAGCCGGATTACTTGGAGTGCACAAGGTTGATCTGGCGCTGAAGCTTGACGATATCCCCGTCAGCTCAGTGGCAGCACTGGCACAGCGGGCGAAAAAAAATCTTCCCGCGGACTTAACAGCCGCAGGCGGTGTGCAGGGGGATTTCGCAATCAACGAGGATGGAAAATCTCCTGCGGAATTTCATGGCCGGGGAGAGATCACGAAACTGGTGTTGAAATCGGCGAACACGAATGTGGCGTTCACAGCCGCGAGCGTCCCGTTGTCGTTGAGTTCCGAGGCAGTTCGTGACAAATCCGGAAGCACGTTTCTGCGACGCACGGCGTCCGAGGCTTGGCCCGATCCAAATGGGCTGCGCATTGAGTTTGGGCCTTTTCCGATCGCGCTGGGACGGCCCCAGCCGGCTCAGGCGCGAGGGTCGCTTTCGAGAACTGGTTACGAAATGACGATTCAAGGCGAAGGCGAGATCGCGCACACACTGCGATTGGCGAACATGTTCGGAGTGCCTGCGATCCAAGCCAACGTGGAAGGCACAGCAGAGATGGATTTGCAACTTGCGGGATCGTGGTCAGGGAGCGTTCCTCCCGAGTCGGCATTCTCTTTGCCAGCTGTGACCGGCAAAGTGCAATTGCGAAACATTCGCGCCAGGATTCGGGGGGTCAACCGACCGATCGAAATTTCTTCTGTGCAGTTACAGCTGACTCACGATGAGGCACGCCTGGAAAAGGTGATCGCGCGCGCCGCGGATACGGTTTGGACCGGCAACATCTCTCTGCCGCGGGGATGTGGACTGCCGGCAACGTGCCTGGTCCACTTCGATCTGAACACGGAAAATGTCGGGCTGACCGAGCTTGCCGAATGGGTTAGTCCTCAATCAAGGCGCCGGGCGTGGTATCAGCTGCTTAGTTCGTCTTCGAATGCGCCTTCTTTTCTGCAAAATCTGGCCGCATCCGGCAAGGTGAATGTGCGCCGCTTGCGCATTCACAGGGTTTCCGCGGAACACGTTACTGCCGCACTGGACCTCGACCACGGAAAAGTGAAGCTCACGAATATTCGCGCGGACGTGTTGGGCGGAAGACATGAGGGCGATTGGCATGCGGATTTCAGCGCAAGCCCTCCAATGTATGCAGGAACGGGTGCGTTTACAGGAATTTCGCTGCAACAAATTGCCGGCGTCTTTCACGACTCTTCAATGGCAGGAACAGCGGAAGGAACCTATCAAATAAGCGCGTCCGGTGGGAGTGCGGCGGCTTTCTGGCAAGGAGCCGAAGGCGAAATGCAGTTCGATGTAAAAGATGGATCAGTATCCCGCATTTCGCTGAACCAGGATGAGGCTGGATTGCGAATTTCGCGCTGGACGGGCGAGATTGGCCTGCATAGCGGGCAGTTTGAGCTCGGTAAGAACAAACTCGTGTCTCCGGCCGGAGTGTACGAGGTGAGCGGAACGGCATCGCTGGCAGCAGCGTTGAATCTTGATTTGACGCAGATGAATGGCGTGAAGCCAGGCCGCACGGGCTCAATTGTGTACAACATTACCGGGACTGTAGCAGAGCCAAAGGTGGCAGTCAGAGAGGCTCCGGAGACGCAAGCGAAGTTGAAAAGACAATAACGATTGTTGTTGGGAGTGAACCTCCGGGCAGCCGAAGGCGGCTCCCTACATTGACCGGTGCTGGCCGCGGCTTTCTTTGCATTGCCCGCCGAAGTACCTACGGCACGTAACCTGGGCCGCGAAGAACCTTCCCAGGAAGCGCTCCCGTCATTTTGCTTTCGTCGATCACAGGCACTCCATTCACCAACACGTATTCCATCCCTTCAGAAAACTGATTCGGGTTCTCGAACGTGGCAAGATCACGTACGGTCGCGGGATCGAAAATGACCATATCCGCCCACATGCCCTGCTTGAGAACCCCGCGATCAGTGAGGCGCATGCGCTGGGCAGGGAGCGCGCTCATTTTGCGGATCGCGTCTTCCAGAGTCAAAGCCTTATCTTCACGAACATATTTCCGCAGGATGCGCGGAAAGGTGCCGTAGGCGCGCGGATGAGGATGCTCCTGGCCGAGAATGCCTTCGGGAGAAGCTCCGGAAGAATCGTTGTCGATGGAAACCCAGCCCTGTTGGAGCGCAAGAGTTACATCAGGCTGCGACATGCCGAAGACAGCTACGCCGGTGTTGGGATCTTCGATGAGAAAATCGAAGAGTGCATTCATGGGATCCTTGTTCCACAGCGCAGCGATCTCCGATAGCCGCTTGCCTTGCAGCGGCAGCATTCTTGGATTCTGAACGACGCCGATCATGATGGCGCTGGGATCGGGGATTTCCTGCCATTCGTTGTCCCAATCTTTTGAGGGAGTGAGCATGTCGTTGCGAATGCGCTGGCGCGTGGCAGGATCTTTGAGGCGCTCAACCATTTTTGGCGTCCCACCGTCATGCGCCCATTGCGGAATGAAGGCAGAAAGATCGTTGAACCATGCGGTGTAAGCGTAAGTATTAGCGCTGACGTCTGCACCGTTGGCGCGGGCCTTGTTGATTTTTGCAACCACGTCGGGCATGCGTCCCCAATTATTCTTGCCCGCGACTTTTATGTGCCAGATTTCGACCGGCACATGGGCTTCGCGGCCTATGCGGACGGCTTCATCGATGGCTTCGAGAACAGAATCACTTTCGTTGCGCATATGGGTGGCGTAAATGCCGCCGAATTTTCCGCCTTCGGAGGCAAGCGCGATCAGCTCATCGGTTTTGGCGTAAGGTGCGGGCGCGTATTCGAGCGCAGTGGAAACTCCGGCCGCGCCATCTTGCATTGCGTCGCGAACTAGGGCTTTCATCTGATCGAGTTGTTGCGCTGTCGGCTGAACGTCGTTGTCGCCGAGCACCATGCGGCGAACCTGCGTGGCGCCAACGTAGCTGGCCAGGTTGATGCCCATGCCCTGCTTTTCCAGCCGCGCAAAATATTGACGGAATGTGCGCCAGTCGGCAGTGATTTTGTAATGCTCGTATACGGGTCGATCGGCCTGGA
>JASIEN010000373.1 GCA_030045935.1 Candidatus Sulfotelmatobacter sp. | reverse complement strand
AATTTCAGCCTGACGTGGCCCATGTCAGGAACATCTACCACCATCTCTCTCCATCAATTCTGTGGGAACTGAAGGCGCAGAATGTGCCAGTCGTCTACCACGTGAACGATTTCAAAGTGCTCTGCCCCAGCTACAACCTGGTCGCGGCCGGCGAACGGTGCGAGGCCTGCAAAGGCGGCGAGTTCTGGCACGCCTTCAAAAAAGAATGTTATCCGGGACGGGGCGCAACGGTGGTACTTGTTTTCGAGGCTTACATTCACAAATGGCTGGGTACCTATCGCAGATGCGTGGATTGCTTCCTCGCCCCCAGCCAATTCGTACGCGACAAGTTTGTCGAACACGGATGGGACGCTGCTAAATTCCAGATCCTGCCGCACTTCCAGCCTGCACGGAATAGTGTGAAACCTGTTTCCGATAATGCCCCCATGCTTTACTTTGGCAGGTTGTCTTCAGAAAAAGGTGTGGACGATCTGCTTCGCGCCATGCAGCGTGCGCCGGAAGCCCGCCTGATAATAGCCGGCGACGGTCCGGAACGCACCGGCCTGGAACGGTCCGCAGCCATTCTGAAGTTGACTAATGTCGAGTTCGCTGGACATTTGCAACGAGACAGTCTCGATCACGCTATCGCCAACTCGCGTTTCACAGTGCTGCCCTCGCATGCCTATGAAACCCTCGGCAAAACGATTCTTGAATCCTACGCTCACGCTCGGGCCGTGGTAGCCAGCGACCTTGGCTCGCGGCGCGAACTCGTGCAGCCCGGCAAAACCGGACTACTCTACCGCAGTGGCGATATCGCGGAATTAGCTTCGGCAATTCAGTTTCTATACTCGCGGCCCAAATTAGCCGAAGAAATGGGACTCGCAGGCTGGCAGCAGGTTCAGCAGAACTACACTCCTGAGTCTCACTATGAGTCCTTGATCAATCTCTACGGGCGTTTGGCGGATGCAAGCAAGCGTCAGCGCCGACGAAGCCTGGATGTGTCAACCCAGCAGCCGCCATTGCGTATCGCCTTCATTGGGGGGCGCGGCGTGATCTCGAAATACAGCGGAATCGAGACTTACTACGAAGAAGTGGGCCGCCGTCTGTGCGACATGGGACATGAAGTGACCGCCTACTGCCGCACATATTTCACGCCACCCCTGAAGCAGCACAACGGAATGCGCGTCGTTCGCCTGCCTACGGTCCGCACCAAACATCTTGAGACCCTGTTGCACACATTTCTCAGCACGCTTCACGTCCTTACACAGCCCTGCGATATCGTTCACTACCACGCGCTCGGGCCCGCGCTATTCTCGTTCATTCCCCGCCTCGCGGGGAAAAAAACTGTAGTGACCGTGCAGGGCCTCGATTGGCAACGCAAAAAATGGGGACGAGCTGCATCTGTCGTCTTGCGATTAGGCGAACGCGCGGCAGTAAGGCTGCCGAACTCTACGATGGTGGTTTCCCAACAATTGCGGAAACACTATCTGCAAATTTACGGAGCGGAAACATATTATGTCCCGAATGGCGGCCTGCTGCGCGAGCGCCGTTTGCCTGCCAAAATCCTTGATTGGGGACTCGATCCTGGTCGCTACATTCTATTCCTCGGCAGGTTCGTGCCCGAGAAGGGGTGCCATCTCCTGATTGAAGCGTATAAGAGCCTGCAAACTGGCATACAACTTGTCATAGCGGGAGCGTCCGGCTACTGTGACGATTACTCGCGCCAATTGCACGTGCACGCCTCGGAGAATATCAAAATACTCGACTCGGTCTCCGGCGAAGTGCTCGACGAATTGCTGACCAACGCCATGATCTTTGTCTTGCCATCAGATCTTGAAGGGCTGTCTTTGGCGCTGCTCGATGCCATGGGCGCAGGACTTTGTGTGCTGGCCAGTGATGTGGCCGAAAACGCAGAAGCCATAGAAGGGGCTGGGTTCACTTTTCAGCGAGGCAACTCTGAAGATATAGCGGACCGCCTGCGTTTCCTGATTGCAAACCCAGCAGTTCGCGAAGCTGCGGGACTTGCTGCCAAGCAAAGAGTTCGCGACCACTATCAATGGTCGCGCGTGGCTTCAGAAATTGAACGCGTCTATCTGCAAATCATGAGCCATAAAGTAACCGCGCTGCCTGCTAAGAAAGCTCATTTGCGCGCCGCAGCAGCAGAGAAAATCCCCACCCGGCGAAAGGCAAGTTAGCTGTCACTAACTAGCCGAGTACCCAAGCCGGGACGCCCCCCGTCGTTTTGTTTACAATAATGAGTTTGCACCGTAAGGCTGCATCAGCGGCTCTTACACGTCCCAGTTTCCGACATGGAAGACACGATTCTCGTCACGGGTGGAGCAGGTTTTATTGGCTCGAACTTCATTCTTCAGCAGATGGAGCGGAGTTCCCCCCATCTCATTAATCTCGACAAGCTGACCTACGCGGGCAATCTGCGCAATCTCGAAACTATAGCTCGCAATCCGCGCTATGAATTTGTGCACGGGGATATCGGAGACCGCCTTCTTGCGCGCAGCCTTTTGCAGCGCAGGCAGCCTCGCGCCATCGTGCATTTTGCCGCCGAGAGCCATGTCGATCGCTCGATTCGCGGCCCAGATGATTTCCTGCGCACTAATGTCGACGGAACATTTGCGTTGCTCGAAGAAGCGCGCGCCTACTGGACGGAATTGGCCGGCCAAGATAAATCGACTTTTCGTTTCCTGCACGTCTCAACTGACGAAGTCTACGGTTCGCTCGCCTCTAATGACGCGCCATTCTCGGAAACCACGCCCTACGCGCCCAACAGTCCATATGCCGCGTCAAAAGCGGGCTCCGACCATTTCGTGCGCGCCTATCATCACACCTATGGATTTCCCACACTTACCACAAACTGTTCGAACAACTACGGTCGATTTCAGTTTCCCGAAAAACTGATCCCGCTGATGATCCTGAATGCGCGCGCCGGCAAGCCGCTGCCAGTTTATGGCGACGGGCAAAATGTACGCGACTGGCTCTACGTCGAAGACCATTGCGGAGCCATCGCGACGGTCCTCGAGCGCGGGAAACCTGGCGAAACTTACAACATCGGCGGCTGGAACGAGCAGCGGAATCTCGATATCGTCGAGATGATCTGTGACATGGTTGATGAAATGGCAGGCTGCGGTGAAGCGCCGCGCCGGCGCTTGATTACATTTGTAAAAGACCGTCCCGGTCATGACCGCCGTTACGCCATGAACGCCACAAAGATTGAGCGCGAACTCGGCTGGCGTCCGAAAGAAACATTCGCCACCGGCCTTCGCAAAACTGTGCGCTGGTATCTTGAAAATGAGGAATGGGTGAGCGGCGTCACCAGCGGCAGCTATCGTGAGTGGATTGAAACTCACTACGCTTCGTGATGCTTCAAAGCCTCGTAAAATCCAAAACTATGACTCAAGCTGCCGCTATCAAATACAAAGGCATTATTCTGGCGGGAGGATCAGGCACGCGCTTATACCCCGTCACGCATGCCATGGGAAAAAGCCTCCTTCCCATCTACAACAAGCCGATGATCTACTACCCGCTGTGCACACTGATGCTGGCGGGAATTCGTGACATTCTGGTAATTACCGCACCGCCCGACGAGCGCAACTTCCAGACCTTGCTGGGTGACGGCAGGCAGTTTGGCATTTGCCTGCACTATAAAGTTCAACCTCGGCCGGAAGGAATTGCGCAAGCTTTTCTGCTGGGCGAGGAATTTATTGGAGGCAGCCCGTGCGCGCTCGTTCTGGGCGACAACATTTTTTACGGCCACGATCTCGCGAAAGACTTGCGCGAAGCGGCGCGCCAAACCACCGGCGCGCGCGTGTTCGCATATCCCGTACACGATCCCGAGCGCTACGGAGTCGTCGAATTCGACGGCAAAGGCCGCGTTCTCAGCATTGAAGAAAAGCCGGCGCGTCCGAAATCACGCTACGCGGTGACTGGTCTTTATTTTTACGACAATCAGGTACCGGCAATCGCCAAATCGCTCAAACCCAGCGCTCGCGGCGAGCTTGAGATCACCGACATAAACAAAGCCTATCTTGATCGCGGGCAGTTGCAAGTGGTCGTCATGGGACGCGGCATGGCCTGGCTCGACACTGGCACGCACGAGTCGCTGATGGACGCTTCGCTCTACATTCAGGCCATCGAAAAAAGGCAAGGGTTGATGGTGGCCTGCCCCGAAGAGATTGCTTTTCGCTCTGGCTACATTACCGCCGATCACGTGGAAAAAATCGGCAGCTCGATGAAAAACAACTCTTACGGAGCTTACCTGCTCCAACTTTTGCGGGAGAAGGTATTCTGATGAGTTTTGTCCGCAGTGTGATGAACGCACTCACCAAAATTCCCGCTCGCATGCCGGAAGTCTTTATTCTCGAGCCGCGCGTCTTCGGCGACGAACGCGGGTTTTTCTTCGAGAGTTACAACCAGCAGGCGATGGCCGAAGTTGGCATCACGGAAAATTTTGTGCAGGACAATCACTCGTGCTCGGTGCGGAACGTTGTGCGCGGCCTGCATTACCAGATCAGGCACCCGCAGGGGAAATTGGTGCGCGTTGTCGAAGGCGAAGTGCTTGACGTCGCCGTCGATCTGCGGCGCAGTTCGCCGAGGTTTGGGGAGTGGGAGGCCGTGCATCTGTCGGGTGAAAATAAGCGCATGCTATGGATCCCCGCCGGTTTCGCTCACGGATTCCGCGTGGTTTCGGAAACGGCTCACGTGCTCTACAAAGCGACTGACTTCTATGTGCCCGAGCACGAACGCACGCTCGCCTGGAATGATCCTGACTTGAAAATCGACTGGAAACTTGATGGCAATCCAATCGTTTCCGCGAAGGACCAGCGTGGGCAGGCCTTCCGTGACGCCGAAACGTACGAGTAAATTTCGATGCGAGTCACAATTTTCGGCGCCTCCGGACTCCTGGGCAAAGCGCTCATGCGTGAATGGCAGGGAGACACTGTGGCCGGCCTCTGCTCGCGCGATGCCGACATATGTGACCCCGATCGTGTGCAGCAGGCTGTGCGCAATACGCGACCCGATTGGATCGTGCTCGCAGCCGCCTACACCGATGTCGACGGGTGCGAAAAAAATTCCAAGCTCGCATTTGCAGTGAATCGCGACGGCGCGGTCAACGTCGCTGAAGCAGCGAAGCAGGTCGGAGCCAAGCTATTGTTCGTCAGTACTGATTACGTTTTCGACGGAAAGAAAACTACTCCTTACGACATTGACGACCCGCGCAATCCGCAAAGCGTGTACGGAAAGACAAAAGCCCAAGCTGAAATCAGGTTGCTGGAACTGATGCCGGACTGCTGTATCGCAAGAACATCCTGGTTGTTCGGTACTGGTGGCAAATGCTTTCCGGATACGGTTCTCAAACTGGCTGCCAGCCGTCCCACACTCGAGGTTGTAAATGATCAGCGCGGATGTCCGACTTACGCGGTCGATCTGGCAAGTGCAATTGTTCAGCTCACCCGCAAGGACGCGACCGGCATTGTTCATGCCACGAACGCTGGCGACTGTACGTGGTTCGAGTTCGCTAGAGAAATCGTAGGAAGCGCTGGTTTATCAACGCCTGTGGGGCCAGTCAGCACACAGCGGATGGCGCGGCCAGCCCCCCGGCCTGCATATTCGGTTCTTTCACCGGTAAGCCTGAACGCGTTGGGCATCAAGATGCCGCGGTGGCACGATGCCTTGCACCGATATCTGGATGAACGCCAACAGGCAAGCTGATCGGCTGATTGCTCCCGCTTCCAGCCTCCTGCTACGATGGCCGTGGTTCTTGGGTATTTCGTGAAATCCATTCAAAACTATATTGATGGCCGCTTCACACCTGGCAAGACCGAATTTGCCGACGTGAATCCTGCCGACGGCACAACCATCGCCCAGGTTGCGGAAGCCGATGCGCAACAAGTTGATGAAGCGGTTTATGCTGCTCGGCAAGCTCAGCACGGGGAGTGGGGCTGCCTGAGCGTTCGCGAGCGAGCGGCGCGATTGCATCGCGTCGCTGACGCAATTGAAAAGCGCTTCGCTTGCTTCGTGCAAGCCGAAGTCGCCGACACTGGAAAGCCGGTCTCCCTGGCATCACGTCTCGATGTTCCACGCGCCGCGGCCAATTTTCGCGTCTTCGCTGACCTGGTGAAGATGGCGGGCCTGGAATCTTTCCAGACGGAAACGGCAGACGGCGCTCAGGCTCTGAACTATGCCGTCCGCAAGCCGCTGGGCGTTGTAGGAGTGATTACTCCCTGGAACCTGCCTCTGCTTCTGCTCACTTGGAAGGTTGCACCTGCGCTGGCATGCGGAAACACAGTAGTCGTGAAGCCCTCTGAAGAAACTCCAGCAACTGCGACGCTACTGGCCGAAGCAATCGAAGAAGCTGAGATTCCAGGCGGCGTGTACAACGTTGTGCACGGTTTCGGTCCGGGATCGGCCGGAGAATTTCTCTCACAACATCCGGATGTCAATGCCATCACGTTCACTGGCGAATCCCGCACCGGCGCAGCAATCATGAAATCGGTCGCGCCCACGGTAAAGCCGATCTCCTTCGAACTCGGCGGGAAAAACGCGGCCATCGTTTTTGCGGACTGCAATTTCGATGAGACAGTGAAGGGCTTATCGGACGCGGTGTTTCTCAACACCGGACAGGTTTGTCTGTGCTCCGAGCGACTTTACGTCGAGAGAAAAATCTTTGATTCATTTGTAGACGCTCTCAAAGTGCAAGCCGAGAGCCTGCACGCAGGCTGGCCGGGTGATGAAAAGACCGACCTGGGTCCGCTGATTTCGGCGCAGCATCGTGAGAAAGTGCTTTCCTATTACAAGCTGGCTCACGAAGAAGGGGCGACCGTCGTCACCGGCGGCGGTATCCCGACTTTTGGCGATGCGCGTGACCGGGGCTTCTACGTGCAACCGACAATCTATACTGGTCTTTCGGAATCGGCGCGTTGCGTGAAGGAGGAAATCTTTGGTCCGGTGTGTCATATCGCGCCGTTCGATTCGGAAGAAGAAGCTGTGGCGAAGGCAAACGACACCAGATATGGACTGGCTGCTTCGATCTGGACCAGCAACCTCAAGCGCGGTCATCGCGTGGCGCAGCAGATGAATGTCGGCATCACATGGGTGAATTGCTGGTTTCTGCGCGATCTGCGAACGCCATTCGGCGGTGTCGGGCTTTCCGGCATCGGCCGCGAAGGGGGGATACACTCGCTGAATTTCTACTCGGAGTTGAATAATATTTGCATTCGGCTTTGAACTAAGTGATGTCCCGATCTCGAAAAGATAAGTTCCCGCAATTGAGTAGCAGCAAAATTGTCGAAGGCAAAGCCAGGCCTCGCGGTAAGTACCCGCACATCAAGCGTGCTGGCGATTTCCTCTTTGTTTCCGGAACCAGCGCCCGCCGCGCCGACAACACGATTGCCGGCGCGGAAGTCGATGCCATGGGCACAGCCAAACTCGACATCCGAGAACAAACGCAGGCAGTCATTGAGAACCTGAGCGACATCCTGCAAAGCGTAGGCGCGCAGTTGCACGATGTGGTCGAGATTTCAACGTTTCTCGTCAACATGAAGGACTTCGATGGCTACAACGAGGTCTACGGTGAGTTCTTCGGATACGATGGTCCAGCAAGGACCACGGTCGCAGTGCATCAGTTACCGCATCCTAATTTGCTAATCGAGATGCGGGCCATAGCGTATAAGCCGATAAAGAAGGGGGCGTGAATGGCGTCCATAAAGAATTTGCAAGCCTTCAATTTCCAAAAGTGGATCGAGCAGAATAAAGACAAGCTCAAGCCTCCAGTAGGAAATGCGCAAATCTGGGAAGATGGAGAAATGATGGTGACTGTCGTCGGCGGACCGAACCAGCGCCGCGATTACCACGACGATCCCACCGAAGAATTTTTCTATCAGCTGAAGGGCGACATTTCTCTCCGCGTGATAGAAGCGCCAGGTCGGCCGCCGCAAGAGATTTCCATCAAAGAGGGCGAAATTTTTCTCCTGCCCAAGCACATGCGCCATTCGCCGCAGCGTCCCGCCGATACGATCGGCGTCGTGATCGAGGTACCACGCCCCGAGGGCTCCCTCGATGCCTTTGAATGGTATTGCCCAAACTGCCATCAGTTGGTGCACCGCGCCGAGGTAAAGCTGAAGAGCATTGTCAAGGATCTGCCGCCAATTTTTGAAAAATTCTATGGCGACGAGAGCGTCCGTAAATGTAAACATTGCGGTACTATTCATCCCGGCAAATGAAGATGCAGGTCATCGATATCCACAATCATTTTTTCCCCGAATCGTGGCCCGACTTGGCCGAGCGCTTCGGAACACCGGACTGGCCCCGGATCAAGCACACCGAACCGGGCAAGGCCGAGATCATGGTGGGGGACAAATTCTTTCGCCACATATACTCTGCATGCTGGGATCCTGAAGTCCGCTTGCAGGAAATGGATCGGGACTGCGTTGATCTTCAGGTCATCTCTGCAACGCCGGTTCTGTTCGCCTATGAGCGCCCCGTCGAACATGCGGTCGAATGCGCTCGCCTGTTCAACGATGCCGCGCTTGAGCTTTGCAGCCGCGGCAAAGGCAGACTGAAATCGTTCTGCCAGGTTCCCTTACAAGATGCCGATGCCGCCTGCAAGGAGTTAACCCGCTGCATGAAAGCCGGCCATCTCGGTGTGCAGATTGCCAACCACGTCGGTCTCAAAAACCTCGATGACGCCGGCATCATAACTTTTCTTCACCACTGCGCCGACGAGGGCGCGCCCGTGCTCGTTCATCCCTGGAGCATGTTCGGCCATGACCGCATGCCGAAATACATGATGCCCTGGACCGTCGGTATGCCCGCCGAAACTCAGCTCTCGATCGTGGCTTTAATCTTGAGCGGCGCACTGGATCAGCTGCCCAAAACGCTGCAAATCTGTTTCGTTCACGGCGGCGGCAGTTTCGCCTATCTGCTCGGACGGCTGGAAAATGCCTGGCACCGCCACCCCGTTGCGCGTGCCCAATCACAGTTTCCACCTAGTCATTACGTCAATCGCTTGTACACAGACTCTGCTGTTTTCGATCAGCGTACATTGGAATTTCTCATAGGGACGATGGGCGCAGAGCGCGTGATGCTCGGCTCCGATTATCCGTTTCCGCTCGGCGAAGAGCGCGTGGGCTCACTGATTCGGGAAAGTAATCTGACGGAACGAACCAAGACAAAGCTTCTGGGTGCGAATGCACTCGAATTCCTGTGCCTTAAAGACGAAGCTACCAGGAAGGCAAACCTTCCGATTGAAGCAGCTACATCGCCTGCGCCAGTCGAATCCGGCCAGCTCACTTACAGCTCGTATTTGAAAGTACCGGAACTGATCTCTCTTCAGCAGCCGCAATCGACACCCCCCCATCACGATGAATTGCTCTTCATAATCGTCCATCAGACATACGAGCTGTGGTTCAAAGAACTGCTGCACGATCTCGACGCCGTCATTGCAAACTTGCGCGCAGCTGGCGTGGCTCCGCAATCGCGGGACGAAGTTTACGAGGCCGCGCGTCTGCTGCGGCGCTGCACCGAGATCATGCGGGTGCTCGTAGAGCAGTTCACGATTCTCGAGACGATGCTGCCCACGCACTTCCTCGCCTTCCGTGGACTGCTTGAGCCCGCCAGCGGATTTCAATCCGAGCAATTTCGCGAGATCGAATTTCTCTGCGGCCTGAAAGACGAAAAAATGCTGCGTTACCACCGCCCCACTCCTGAAGCTTATGCGAGCCTCAAGCGTCGATTGGAAGAGCCCTCGCTGCGCGATGTGTTTTTTGGAGCACTGAAAGCAATGGGCATTCTTTCGCCGCACGATGAAGGCGTCACGGAAAAGGAGCGCTTCCAAGCCCGTGCCCGCGCTATCCATGCACTATATAAAGATGAGAGCCATCATCGCGACTGGATCGACGTCTGCGAGCGTTTGACCGAATTCGACGAACTGGTAGTGAGCTGGCGCTTGCGCCACATTCAACTGGTTGAACGCATCATCGGTTTTCGCATGGGAACGGGCGGCAGCGCAGGCGCTTCGTATCTGAAGCTTACCCTCGATAAGAAATTTTTTCCCGAGCTGTGGGAGGCAAGGACGTTGTTGACCGGATAAGCGTGCAGCCCACCAGATTGCCCACCGCAATCTCTACGATGAGCTCCAAGACAGAAAAAATCAGGTTGGTTGGCGCCGGGCTGAATGGACCGCTGCTGGCGATCCTGCTCCGGCAGCGCGGATTCTCCGTCGAACTGTACGAGCGCCGGCCCGACATGCGGCGCGTGCACATGAGTGCCGGCCGTTCCATCAATCTTGCTCTCTCGACTCGCGGCATCTATGCGCTCCACCAGGCTGGATTGTGGCGGCGTATGCTGAGCATCATCATCTCCATGCGCGGCCGTATGATGCACCCGGTAGAGGGCGAGCTTACATTTCAGCCTTATGGAAAAGACGAGACTGAAGTTATCAACTCCATTTCGCGGGCTGAGCTGAACATTGCGCTCTTGAACGCCGCGGAAGAGCAAGGCGCGAAGGTCTATTTCAATCAACGTTGCGTCGGATGTGACTTGCGATCAGGATCTCTACGAATACGCAAGGAAGAAACCGGCGAAGAAATTACTCTCGATCCGGCAATCGTAATCGGCTGCGACGGGTCAGCCTCTGCGCTCCGCACGGAGATGCTTCGCCTCAATCGTTTTAATTTCTCACAACAATATCTCGACTACGGCTATAAAGAGCTGACCATCCCCGCAGGCATGAACGGAACGCACCTGATGGAGAGGCACGCGCTGCACATCTGGCCGCGCGGCAATTACATGCTGATTGCTCTCCCTAACATGGATGGCACGTTTGCGTGCATTCTGTTTCTTCCCTTTGAAGGCGCAAACAGTTTCGCCAGCCTCATTTCGCAAGAAAGTATCGTCAGCTTTTTCGAAACCAACTTTCCCGACGTAGTCCCGCTCATGCCCAACCTTCTAGAAAACTACTTCGCGAACCCCACAGGTTCGATGGTAACCATCAAGTGTTCTCCCTGGCACGTCGAAGGACAAATCCTGCTCTTGGGGGACTCTGCCCACGCGATTGTCCCTTTCTTCGGTCAGGGAATCAATTGCGGGTTCGAAGATTGCTCCGTGCTCGTCGATCTTCTCGATCACCACGGCGCCGACTGGTCACGCATTTTCGCCGGATTCGAGAACGAACGAAAGATTAACGCCGACGCCATCGCCGACATGGCCATCGAGAACTTTATCGAGATGCGTGACAAGGTTGCCGATGCCAGATTCCTGTTTCGCAAGAAAGTCGAACTCGCGCTCGAAGCGAAGTACCCGAATGTTTTCGTTCCGAAATATGCGATGGTTACTTTTCACCGGGTTCCTTACTCGGTCGCTCTGACGCGAGGCCTGATTCAAGACGGCATCCTCGCGGAACTTTGTGACTCAGTCCACAAGATCGACGATCTCGACTGGTCCAAAGCTGACGAGCTCATTCATCGTGATCTCACACCATTGGAGCTTCAACCGTGACCGGCTTCGACTTCCAGACAGGCGAAGATTTCGCCGTCGCAATGGACAAGTCAGATCCATTGAGAAGTTATCGCGAGCATTTTTTCTTTCCGAAGAGACTCGGTCGCGACTGCCTGTATTTGTGCGGTCATTCGCTTGGCCTTCAGCCTAAGACTGTAAAGGCCTATATCGAACAGGACCTCAAAGAGTGGGCTGAACTCGGCGTAGAGGGCCACTTCCATGCAAAACACCCGTGGGTGCCTTATCACCGCCTGCTGACCGACCAGACGGCAGAATTGGTAGGCGCAAAGGCGCTCGAAGTGGTGGTAATGAACTCGCTCACCGTCAACCTGCACTTAATGATGGTTTCGTTCTACCGTCCGACCAAGGCAAGAAACAAAATCGTCATCGAACGCGGCGCCTTTCCATCCGACCAGTACGCGGTGCAATCGCAGATTCGCTTCCATGGCTTCGATCCCGCAACTGCCCTCATCGAATTGACTCCCCTACCCGGCGAGTCATGTATTCGCGAAGAACAAATCGAAGGCCTGATCGAGCGGTCCGGCGAGGAGATTGCGCTTATCATGCTCTGTGGCGTTAATTACCAGACGGGCCAGGCGTTTAACATGGAGCGGATCACGCGCGTCGGCCAAGCGCAAGGCTGCATCGTAGGTTTTGATCTGGCCCATGCTGCTGGGAATCTTCCTCTACATCTTCATGACTGGGCCCCCGACTTCGCCGTCTGGTGCAGCTACAAATATCTGAATGGAGGGCCAGGTTGCATCGCCGGTTGCTTTGTTCATGAGCGTCACGCGCGGGCGTGGGATTTGCCCCGGTTCGCCGGCTGGTGGGGACACGATGAGCGATCGCGCTTCCAGATGGGTCCACAGTTTCAGCCCATGCCCGGCGCCGAAGGATGGCAACTCAGCAATCCGCCCATCGTTAGTCTGGCATCGTTGCGGGCATCCATGGATATCTTCCACGAAGTCGGCATGCAGCGCCTGCGTGCCAAGAGCATCTCGCTCACGAGTTACCTAGAGTTTCTGCTGAACCAGAACTCCTCGACAAATTTCTCAATCGTCACACCAAGAGAGCCTGTGCAACGTGGTGCGCAGCTTTCGATTCGAATTCCCCAGAACGGTCGCGCTTTGTGTAATGAGTTGGCGAAAGAGGGCATTATCGGCGACTGGCGCGAACCGGACACTTTTCGAGTTGCGCCAGTCCCCCTATACAACTCTTATCACGACGTGTTTCGTTTTGCCGGACATTTCAGGTCGGCGATAGCATAATCGAGCTCCACCAAGATTTTTGCGCTACAGATGGTTACCTTCGTAACAGGCGTCGCTGTTCCAGCTCAACATAAACTCTTACGGTGGACTTAGCTTCGCTGCGAAAACCAGGTAAGTGGACGGCCTTCGTGTGCGTTCTGGTGGGCGTACACCTGGGGATGTCTCTATTAGCACCGCCCGGCCTCGGGGTTACCGCCTTTTGTGATTTGACGTATTCCGGGCTGCTTTTGGCTGCGACTGTTTTCTTTCTGGCCAACGTTCGAACCACCTACAAAAAGGGCCAGGTCTTCTGGACGCTGATGGGCATCGGCTGCGCCATGTGGTTTGCCGCCGAGGCTCTGTGGATGTACTTCGAAGTCTTTCTCCGCCAGCCTACGCCTGACCCCTTCATCGGAGACGTAGTTATTTTTCTACATATCGTCCCGATGATGGCAGCCTTGGCGCTTCAGCCACATATTCGGCGTCATGATCGCTCGCTGCGCCTGATTTCACTCGACTTTTTTCTTCTCCTCACCTGGTGGCTTTACCTGTACCTCTTTATCGTGATCCCCTGGCAATACGTCTCACCGAACGAGGCGAATTATGGCCACAGTTTCGATCTGCTCTACGGCTGTGAACAGATCGTTCTGATCATAGGGGTTGGCCTTGTATGGAAGCGTAGCCAGGGTTTTTGGCACGAAGTTTATGGCAGACTCTTCAAGGCGGCACTGTTCTATTTAGCGGCTTCGCTTCTTGCCAACGCAGCGATTGATTATCACAAGTACTACCCGGGCAGCATCTACGCTGTGCCCCTGGTCGCCGCAATGGCATGGTTTGCCGGAATTGGTTTCATGTCTCTGGATTCATCTCCCGACCATCCCCCTGATCAGCAACCTCACCAGGAACGAAATATCTGGACGGCGCGTCTCTCCATCCTGGCTGTACTCTCTACTCCGTTGATGGTGGCTTGGGCGGAGTTTGCGGGAGCGACTCCGTCACGCGTTCGTTCTTACCGGCTCTGGTTGACCATCGCTGCTATGTTGTTTATGGGCGCGCTCGTGTTGCTCAAACAGCATTGGATGGACAGGGAGCTGTTTCATTTGTTGCGTCTCTCGCGCCAGAATCTCGAGGAGATGTGCACGCTGAAAGATGAGTTGGAGAGAAAAGAACAATCTTTGCGGTGGCACAGTCTGGAACTGCAGCGCAAGAACCTCGAGCTTCAGGAGATTTCCTTCACCGATTCCTTGACTAGAGCCTGGAACCGCCGCTATCTGGAAGAAATCATCACCTCTGAAGCCGGCCAGGTTCTGCGCAATTATGAGCGCGCTCACGGCGGCGACACCGGCAAATTAGATCACCGTGATCTGGTATTCATCATGGTAGACGTTGATTTCTTCAAGCAGGTGAACGATGTTCACGGTCACCATGCCGGTGATCGCCTGTTGCAGCGCGTGGCCGACCGCTTGGCCAGCGTCGTGCGCAAGTCAGATGTGCTCGTGCGCTGGGGAGGGGAAGAGTTCCTCATCATGTCCCGCTCTGCCGACCCGCTCGGCACTCCTGCCTTCTGCCAGAGAATTCTGGAGACCATGGCGGCGGAGCCGTTCGATCTCGGACACGGTATTCTTGTCCGCAAGACATGTTCCGTGGGATGGGCGCCGTTTCCCTGGAGCCGCGGCGCTTACGATGCGATGTGCGCCGAGGAAGTCATCGAACTCGCCGACGCGGCGCTCTACCGCGCAAAAGCCGCTGGCCGAAACCGCGGCATCGGAATTCTGCC
>JASIEN010000372.1 GCA_030045935.1 Candidatus Sulfotelmatobacter sp. | reverse complement strand
CGCCTGAGCAACACCATTAGCATCGGGCTTCTGAAGCCCGATATCCGCATTACGCGTCTGGCTCCCTACGGCTACGTCTTGAAATATTTTGAGGAGCAAACCAATGGTATTCCCCGCGCTGCATTTGTAGGAGCTCTGCAACTGGAGGGCATACCCTGTGACGGCCTGTTTTATGAGCCGGTTTACAAGAGCTCATTATTTCCCGTGAAGGCGTCCGACTTTCCCGCGCTGAGTTGGGGGCGCGAAAAACCGTTGGATTTGCGTACCATGTACTCCTGCCCGCAAGCTGAGCGCGCCGCTTATCATGAGGGAGTTTGGTTCATGCATCAACTTTTCTTAGGTGGCCGGGAGGACGTCGATGCGATCGTCGATGCGATTCACAAAGTGCTTGAAAATATCGAGGAGCTGCGCAACTTGGATCACAAGGCAATTCGTAACCAGCGCTTGAGCCGCGCAGATCGAGAAAGCTAAGTGAGCCGCGCACCAAAGAGGATCGGATTCGCCGTTGTGGGTTTGGGAGCCATCGCGCAAAATGCGGTGTTGCCCGCGTTCTCGCACAGCAAGAAAGCCCGGCTGGTTGCGCTCGTCAGCCGCAACTCCGGCAAAGCCGCGCGGCTGGCAAAGAAATCCGCACGCTGTGCAAGCTATAGTGTGGATCAGTTTGCCCAGTGTCTGGCGAATTCAGAAGTCGATGCCGTTTATGTTGCAACCCCTCCCGGGGAGCACGAGCAATTTACAGTCGATGCCGCCCGGGCTGGAAAGCATGTGTTGTGTGAGAAACCATTGGCGGCATCCGTTGAGCAATCCGGCAGAATGGTGCGGGCTTGCGAGCAGCATGGCGTTCTGCTCATGACCGCTTATCGTAAGTATTTTGAACCCAGCACCCTTTTCTTGAAGAACCTTGCGCGCACTGGAAAACTGGGTAGAATCGAACTCATTCAAACCGGCTTCACCGAATTGTTCGTGCTGGGAAAATCTCCAGCGTGGCTGCTGGACCGACGCCTCGCTGGAGGCGGTCCTCTGACTGATCTGGGTATCTATTGCGTGAATACAACCCGGTGGCTGGTCAACGAAGATCCAATTGAAGTCACCGCCGCTTCATGGCGACATGATTCGGAACGCTTCAGGGAGATTGAGGAAGGAATCTCGTTTCGCTTGAAGTTCTCGAGTGGCCTGATCGTACAGGGAGCGAGCAGCTATGCCGCGGCAATGTCGTCCTATATTCATGTCCACGGGACGAAGGGCTGGGCCTCACTGACACCTGCATACGACTTCAACGATCCTCGACAGCTCACCTGGCAGGTTGGCCAAAAGAAATTCAAAAGGACCTTTAAGGTCGTCGACGAGTTTGCTCCCGAGTTGGATGCATTTGCCAAAGCCATCCAGGAACACAGCGCGGTCGAACCCGATGGGGCGCAAGGCCATCGCGATATGCTTATCCTGCGATCAATATACGAGGCCGCAGCTACGGGAAGACCAGCGGCCATCACTTATGCTTAGCTTCCCGAATCAACCGAACTGAAATGGTTTACTAGAATGCGCGTTCCCCGAAGCGGTACGAAAAAAAACGGCAAAGCCGCCAGCATCTACGACGTTGCGCGCGAGTCCAGGGTCTCGGTCTTCACTGTTTCGGCCGTCATCAACAACAAGAGCCACGTTGGCAAGAAGCTTCGTGCCCGCGTTGAAGAGGCAATTCGCAAGCTCAACTACCGTCCCAACCTGATTGCACGCAGCCTCGCCCAGCAGCGTACTCACACGATCGGCATGATTGTTCCCGATATCGCCAATCCATTCTTTCCCATGGTAGTGCGCGGCGCCGAAGATGCGGCACAGCGGCACGGCTACAACCTGTTGCTGTGCAACAGTGACGACACGCTGGATAAGGAACAGAACCAGATCGAGCTGCTTCTCTCCAAACGCGTCGATGGCATTCTTCTTACCAAAGCCGCCGGAGAGCTTCGTCCAGGACTGCGGCAAATGATTCAGGAAGTGAACACTCCATTCGTTCTGGTTATGCGCACCTATCCCAAGCTCACCAAAGACGCGGTAATCTCAGACGATTATCAGGGAGCTTACGATGCTGTCTGTCATCTCGCCCGTTCCGGCCGTCGCAGGATCGCGCTTGTCAGCGGCCCACTGAAAGTCAGTAATGCGATGGCGCGATTTCAGGGATTTCACGACGCACTGAAGGCGCAGGGTTTGCGTTTCGAGGAGAAACTGGTAATCGAGGGAGATTACCGGATGGAATCCGGTTATCGTGCCGGACATGCGCTTTTCTCGCATCAACCCGACGGAATCTATGTTGCCAACTATTTAATGACTGTCGGCTTCTTGAAGGCCGCGGAAGAAATGGGACTGAGCTGCCCCGAAGATTTCGGATTGGTGAGCTTCGACGACTACCCGTGGTTGGGAGTTTTTCGTCCCAAGCTCACCACGGTCGAGCTGCCCAAGCACCAATTGGGCAGCGCAGCAGTGGAGCTGCTGATTGAACGCATCGGTGGCAGCAAGAAAAAAGCCGTCGTCCGCAAATTACAGCCCGAGCTGCGCATTCGCGAATCCTGCGGTATGGCGCTTCACCTTTCGCGAGCGGAACCGGGCAATGCCGTTTCTGTCGTCGCGCCCCACCTGGGGGCGGCTACGATTCGCTGAAATCAATTGCGATTGCTTTCGAGCCGGGCCCTCTGGCTTTTAGTACCGCATAGAGTGCGCCGATTGCGCACCACCCCGCCCCAATCACCAACGTTGACTGTTGAAGTCCGAGAAAAATCACCAGGCAGAATAGGAATCCAACCGACGGCGCAACGACGTCGAGCAACAGGTTTCGAGTGGTGCCTGTGGTTTGTGCGAGTCCAAAATGGCGCAGTGTAACCAGGTTTACGGCCATGAAGGCTAGCAGCGCTCCGAAATTCAGAATCTCGACCGATCGTTCCCAGGCAATCGTCAGCGTTCCAAGATACGCAAGCACCCCCACCAGCAGAACGTTGTAAGAAGGAGATCCCCTCTTGGCATCGAGATAGCCAAAGAATTTCCGCGGCAAGAGATTGTCTCGTCCCATTCCGTAGAGCAAGCGGACTGCACCCAGATGCCCGGCCAGTCCGCAAGCCAGACTAGAAACCAGCAACACAACTCCAAACGCGGCGAACAGACGATACCCTCCCACCACCTGAGCAACATCCATAAATGCAGTTTCGGGATTGGGCAGCGTGCGATAGTCAGGCCAGACGCGCTGCGCAAGAAATACCTGCAGTCCGGCGAACAGGCCTGTAAATATGCAAACCAAAACTGTCGCCAGCAGAACATTTCTCCGCGGATTGTGAACTTCCTCAGCCAGGATGCTGACTCCATCAAAACCGATGTAGGTCATCGCCGCCAATGCTGTTCCCGCTGCGATGGCACGCACGCTGAACGTTCGAGCGTCGTAAAAAGGCTGAATGGTCAGAAGACCGCGCCAATGCTGATGAACTACCACGTACCCAAATGCCTGAAAAAGAAACGCCGCCATAATGAGCGACATGAAGGCCAGCAGAATTTGATTGGTTCGCGCCGTTGTGCGGATGCCCATCCAGCATAGAAGCGTCATGAACCCGACCGCGAACGCCGACAACAACGCAAAAGGGACGTGAGGAATCAGCCTTTGCACAGTCAGGGCCGCATACAAACTGTTTTGCAGCGGCTGGAAAAGATATTCCAGGAACATTGCCCACCCCAACACGAAGCCGATGCGTGGACTGAATCCTCGGCTGGCGTAGGTATAAACCGATCCGGCGGAAGGATACACCATGGCCATGCGCCCAAAACTTACGGCAGTCGCTGTCATCGCGACCATGGCACAAAGCATGGTGGTGACCGCGTGCCCGCGCGAGAGCACCTGCGCCTCGCCGAACATGGGGACCGCCGCTATCGGCGAGATCAGAATGATACCGTAGTAAACGAGATCCCAAAGACCCAGCACACGCTTCAAACGCGGATGCGAGGCATCACCTGCGGGCGAGTGAGAATCTGCGGCGTTCAAAACGTTCTCTGTTTCTTGACCGCTTCAACATAGCGGTTGCGGGCTGCTCGTACCGATTCGACTTCCGAAACCTCAGCAATTGGCACATCCCACCACGACTCGTATCCAGGAACTCGCTGGTCATAAGCCGTTTCCACAACGACGACCGAGGTCTTTTTGGATTTCCTGGCCGCTTCCAGCGCCTGCTGAAGTTCCTGCTTGCTGCTCGCCCGGACCGCATCGGCGCCCAGGCTTTTTGCATTCGCCACGAAATCAACGGCAATCAATTCACCGTCCAGCTTTCCATTGCGGCGATAACGATATTCAGTTCCCATGCCTCGATTGCCGCACCCGCGGCTCAGACCGCCGATGCTCGAAAAGCCGTGGTTGTCCAGCACCACGATGTTCAGCTTGTAGCCTTCCTGAAGCGAGGTCACAATTTCCTGGGCCATCATAAGGTAGGAGCCGTCGCCTACCATGACGAACACCTCGCGATCCGGAGCAGCCATCTTCACGCCCAGCCCGCCACAGATTTCATAACCCATGCACGAATAACCGTATTCGAGGTGATAAGCCTTGCAGTCGCGGGTGCGCCACATTTTATGCAGATCTCCGGGAAGGCTGCCCGCTGCGCAGACCACCACGTCTCTCGCCTGCGCGACTTCATTCACGACTCCGATCACTTCTCCCTGGCTGATTGGGGGGCCATAGTTTAGATTGTGGAGCCGGTCAACTTCTTTTTCCCAATTCTCACGTAAAAGCTTAACGCGCGCGCTGTACGAGCCTTCCACCTTGAAGCTTTGTATTGCTTCCGTAAGTTCTTTCAATGTCATCAGCGCATCGCCAACCAGCGGAAGAGCCGATTGTTTGTAGGCGTCGAATTCACACACATTAATGTTGATAAACCGAATCGACTGACTCTGGAAAGCACTTTGCGAAGCGGTGGTGAAGTCGGAATAGCGCGTTCCGATCCCAATGACGAGGTCGGCCTCACGGGCGATGAGATTCGCTCCTGGAGTACCCGTAACACCTATGGCGCCCAGCGCCTGCGGATGATTGTAAAGCAGCGATCCCTTGCCCGCTTGCGTTTCGACGACCGGAATTCCCGTCTTTTCCGCAAATTCCGCCAAAGTCGCACTCGCCCCGGAATACAAAACGCCTCCGCCCGCAATGATCAAAGGCTGACGCGACGACCGAATCCATTGTGCAGCTTTCTTTAGCGAGTCGCTGTCGCAACGCGCACGCGGTATGTGCCACACTCTCTTTTCAAAAAACTGCCTGGGATAGTTGAACGCCTCCGCCTGGACATCCTGCGGAAGGGAAAGCACCACCGCGCCTGTGTCAGCGGGAGAAGTCAGAACTCGCATCGCCGCGGGAAACGCCGTCAGAATCTGTTCGGGCCGCGTGATGCGGTCCCAATAACGCGAGACCGGCTTGAAACAATCATTCACCGAGATGTCCTGTGACGCCGCGGACTCCAATTGCTGCAATACTGGAGCCACCACACGCTTGGCAAAAACATCACCCGGCAGAAGCAATACCGGCAGCCGGTTAATCGTAGCCCCAGCTGCCCCGGTGATCATATTTGTCGCCCCGGGCCCGATCGAGGTAGTGCATACCAGAGTTCGCAGGCGGTTGCTGGTCTTGGCGAAAGCCGCCGCCGTGTGCACCATTGCCTGTTCATTGCGAAAAAGGTAATAAGGCAAACCTGAATTCTGTTCCAAAGCTTGCCCGATGCCCGCCACGTTTCCGTGTCCGAAGATGCCAAGGCAGCCTTCAAAAAGGCGCTGCTCTCTGCCATCACGCTCCGAGTATTGGTTTTGCAGAAATAAGATGATGGCTTGCGCTAAAGTCAGGCGAGATGTCATGTAACGCTCCCCGCATACGCGGGAATTTACTGTTTCAAAAACATCCGGTGCGTGCGTACTTCGCTTTCAATCTCTTAAGCGCTCACCAGTGGTAAACGGGGATCAGTCTGCTTCCACGTGGAACGTATCCACACGTGCTGTGGGTCTTCTGTGACCGAGAGCGCCCGGGACGATCCGGCCAGAAAGTTCAGATAGTAAACATCATATCCGGGGCCGGCAACCACGGGGTGAAAGCCGCTTCGTACCAGAACCGCATCCCCATCTCTAGCCTCGATCGTGCGCCCGTTCCGGTTTTCACTGGAATAAAGATGTTGTAGCGCGAAGCCCTGTGGCTGATGAATGCGGTAATAGTAGATCTCGTCCAGATCAACCTCCGTAGGGGGATTGTGCACATCGTGCTTGTGAGGAGGATAGCTGGACCAGTTGCCACCCGGCGTATAAACCTCGATTACCATGATCCGGTCGGCTGGAAAAGATGGAGGGATAATGTCGACGATTTGACGCGAAACATTTCCGCCCCCTCGCAGGCTTGTGACTATATCTGCTGGGCTCACCAACTTCGGTTTGAGTTGTGCGATCGAAGGAACTCTGCATTCTGCAATTTCGCAGGTGGTATCGGCGACGAACGTGACCAAACTCTGCGCGGGAAGGTAAAGGGTGTAAGGAAATCCATCAAAAACGTCCTTGCGCCTTCCAATAGAAACCTCGCCTTCACCCCAGTTCGTTCGGCAAGTTCCACCCAACAATACGAAAGCCGCTTCTTCATTCTCGGTGCCCGTTCGATAGCTTTCGCCTGGCAAGAGGCGCCTGACATAAAAACTCATCCATTCCCACTTTGCATGCTCGCGAGATAAATGCAGAAGTTCACCACCTTCCTGAGAAGGCAGCTGCGCAGAATGAACTAACACATCACTCTCTGTCATGTGCGTGCGCAAAGGAAGTATTACGGCGTATGTAGCTACTACTCCCGTTTTCTAAGCGCTTTGAAACTATTGCAAAACTTGGGGTTTTTTGTCAATTCCATTGCCCTGCGACGGTCCGCGTCTACTCCCTCTTTGCATTTGGCCACTGCTCTGCCGTGTCAGCACCAGCGTCGCCGCCGATATTTAGTGCCTTGGAGGTTCGATTCCCCCGCCCGGCGCCTGCCCTGCAGACCCTCGGCCTGATGCGATCAGCGGTCCAAGACATTCCCGGCACTCTTCGTGGGTTCGCTATACTCATCGCTGTGGCAGGTTCCAGCCCAGCGATTTCCATCTGCGCTGTCCGACCAGAGACAATCGCACCCTGTACCTTCTTTCAAAGTGTCCACGGAACACCGAATCACGGAGGAGAATCTCATCATGACTTGGATTCACACGGTCTCCATCTTCGAGGCCGACGAGAAGCTACGTCAGGCGATCGAGGCCCAGAAAGCGGTCTACCCGAAGGAATACGCCGACCCGGTCCATCCGGATGCGTCCGGCGCGTCTGCGATCGTGGGATCGCACACGCTGATTCCCGAGGCACTTTATCACGCGTTTGCCACCTTTGGCGCGCTCATGTCTCCGGACTTGCCGCTGAGCCGCCGGCAGCACGAGATGATCGCCACCGTTGTCTCTGTAGCTAACCGGTGCCAGTATTGAATCGAATCGCACGCAGAGTTTCTGCGCAGGGTCACGCTGAATAAAGAGTTGGTTGAGGCGCTTGAAAAGGACTACACGCGCGCACCCATCACCCCGCAGGAGCGGGTGATGTTGGATTATGTGGTCAAACTCACCAAAGACGCGACCAAAGTCTGGAAGAACGATATCGAGTCGCTGCGAGCCGCAGGATTCGACGACCGCGGCATTTTGCAGATCACGCTGATCGCCTCGTGGTTCAATTACATTAACCGCGCAGCGGATGCCCTGGGGGTGGGAAGAGAGTAGAAGTGAAGCATAGCGCGCCGCCATTCCACTAGACTCTAGTCAGCGTGCCAACATCATGTTGCCCGATGACTGAATCTTTAGCCCAGTTTTTCCTGACCAACTTTCAAGCGCACCACTCCGAGCGCGCCTACGGCCAACCCCGTGGCTACCGGATGGAGTGGTTTACGTATGGGCAAGTCCTCGACATGGCTCTGCGATTCGGCCAGGATTTGAGAACTCGGGGAATCTGTCGGGGTGATAGGGTCGTGCTCTGGGGCGAAAACTGTGCTCAGTGGGTCAGTGCATTTTTTGGGTGTGCCTTGCAGGGGGTGGTTGCGGTTCCGATGGACGACGCTGGCACACTCGGCTTCGTTTCCCGCGTGTCGCAGCAGGTTGATGCAAAGCTTTGGATTTGCTCGCAGCGGCATTCGGAGGAAGCTGCCGCTGGCCCGCCGATGGTCGCCTTCGATAATCTGGCAGCACTGCCAACTCATCACTCTGCCACCAGTACCGTGCCCATGCATCGCGACGATACGCTTGAGATCGTGTTCACTTCAGGGACAACTGCTGACCCCAAAGGTGTAGTTATCACGCACGGCAATGTGCTGGCCAATATCGCTCCGCTCGAACGTGAGATGCAGCCCTATTTGAAATATGAGTGTTGGGTGCACCCTCTCCGCTTTCTTAATCTGTTGCCCTTGAGCCACGTTTTCGGGCAATTCCTGGCCATGTTTCTCCCTCCC
>JASIEN010000371.1 GCA_030045935.1 Candidatus Sulfotelmatobacter sp. | reverse complement strand
TGGTGCCATCGAAGGGACTCGAACCCCCACACCGTTGCCGGTACATGGACCTGAACCATGCGCGTCTGCCAATTCCGCCACGATGGCAATTTGAACCAGAAGGCAGAGTGAGGCTGCCTCACAGGAAACTTACGATCCAATTTTACACTAGGAAATGTGAATGAATTCCCCCGTTTATCTGATGTCTGAAAACAGCACTACCCCGTTCCTCTTCATCTCTTGTGGAGGCTCTCCGCAGTCGTTGCGGCCCAGAGCTTCAAGCCGCATATGGAGACAACGCGGTCCGCACAAGCAATCACCCCAGCTTCGCCGTCATCGAAATCTTTGCGTTCAGCACCTTCGATACCGGGCAGCCTTTTTCCGCGGCCTCGGCATATTTTTGAAAGGTTGCTGCATCCGCCCCGGGAACCTTGCCCACTACATCAATGTGGCTTTCGGTAATCGTCCAGCCGGAATCCAGTTTCTCCATGGTGAGGGTGATATTTGTATTGATGCTCTCCGGGGTGAGGTTGGCGCCGCCCAGTTGCGCCGATAATGCCATGGAAAAACAGGCGGCGTGGGCCGCCGCGATCAATTCTTCGGGATTGGTTCCCGGCCCGTTCTCAAAACGTGAGACAAATGAATATTGAGTATTGTTCAGAACTCCACCAGGAGCGGAAATCGTCCCCTTGCCGTCCTTCAGTCCGCCTTTCCAAACTGCGCTTGCTTTACGTTGCATTGCGTTCTCCTGTCACGATTGCAAAATCATGCACTGGTTCATTGTAGATGGAGGCGGGAATGTGTGTGTAAGGAAGCGAGCCAAACGCGTCCGTTCGGTCGCGGACGCTCCCTCAGGACAGGCTCCATTAATCGCGGCTTGCCCAGGTCCCTTCGACCTGCGGCTCAGCGCAGGCTCTTCGCTGCGCAAAAGACGCTTGCTCAGGATGATTAGCGAGCTAATAAAAATCAGAGCAGCTCAGGTAAAAGCCACATACAGGACAAATCAGCTTGCAGTGGTTCTCCTTGAGCTCTGCCGAACAATTTGGGCAGACGCGCTCAGGCTGCAATGGGCTGGTTTTTTCTGGCACTGGTTGGGAATTTTCCGGTTCGCGGCCCGGCTGCATTTGCGCACCATAATTCCTTCCTTCCCCAACATACAAGCAAAATCATGGTTGTCGCTCTTTATGAGGGAATAAAATTATTTTGAGATTTTCACAATCTGGCGCTCTGCACAGGCAGTTTTGGTTTAGAATGCCCTCTCAGTTAGGAGCTCCATCCAACTGGCCGTGGATGACGCTCTTGGCCTTCCCCCAGGAGGTAGTAGATGTACCGGCCCTATTCCATGTCTGTGGCAGACCCTCGTCCTTTTTTGGACGCCCAGTCCCTGATCCAAGATCTCTCCCAGGATTTGGTCACCAATTTCAATACCGGTAACTTCGACAAGGTGGCGGGGCTGTTTGCGCAGGATGGCGTCCTCATGGTTCCGCATCACGATCCGGCATATGGCCCCAAGGAGGTGGAGAACCTCCTCCGCAAAATCGGAGAGTTGGGCTATGAAGATCTTCGCCTGGAGACGGTACGCGTCGACTCCTCGGGCGATATGGCCATGGAGATTGGCCGCTATCATGTCGGAATTCGCCGCAGCGATGGCACCATCCTCGCCGATCGCGGCAAGTACGTAAAAGTGTGGCGGCGGCTTGGTGCGTGGCTGATCGTAGCCGATTGCTGGAGCAGCAACCTGCCAGCCTTGCGTTAAACCCGCTCTTCAGCGCAACTACAGATCCATTCAGGTGTCAGTCGCGTGAGGAAGACGTCGCGTGGGAAGCGGCGTTTGTGCTGCAGCAGAAATCAGTAACTGACCGCCACATTCTTAACCTGAAAATGGAAATTGGCCATTGGCGTAAGCTTCGTCCTCGAGCCAGCGCGATCTCGATTGTCATCGCCGTTTCAATCGGTGCCGTCTCAATCGGCGCCACCTCAATCTGCACCGTATCGATCTGCGGGCAGACACTTCGAGCGCAGGATACCTCAGCCATTCCCGAGAAGGTCTCCGGTTACATCCGCCAGGAAATGGATCGCGAGCATATCCCAGGCCTAGCCCTGCTCGTCTCGCG
The DNA here is from genome assembly GCA_030045935.1 of Candidatus Sulfotelmatobacter sp. Lineage (GTDB taxonomy): Bacteria > Acidobacteriota > Terriglobia > Terriglobales > Acidobacteriaceae > Sulfotelmatobacter. The sequence continues at coordinate 638 of JASIEN010000371.1, read as the reverse complement.
CGCCGGAAGGATAATCAAGGCTGAAGGGTTCGGTTTCTCCAATGTCGAGCTGCAAGTTCCCGTAAAGCGCGAGACTGTCTTTCAATCCGGATCGGTGGGCAAGCAATTCACAGCGACAGCGATGATGATGTTGGTGGAAGAAGGCAAAATCGCCCTCGATGATCGCCTGACAAAGTATTTTAATGATGGTCCGCCCGGCTGGCGGGAAGTTACGATACGTGAGCTATTGAGTCACACCGCCGGCTTTGGCGATTATCCAGCGAAGTTCGACTTCCGCAAGGACTGGACCGAACCGGAGTTGTTAAAGCTGGTTGAGAGCATTCCCCTCGCATATCCTGCCGGAACCAAGTGGGACTACAGCAATCTTGGATATCTCACACTTGGCATCCTGATTCACCGGGTCACGGGCGAATTCTATGGAGACTTCTTGCAGCAGCGAATTTTTCAGCCATTAGGGATGAGCACGACGCGCATCATCAGCGAGGCCGATATCATTCCCAATCGCGCTTCCGGTTACCGTTTGGTAAAAGGCGAACTGAAGAATCAGGAGTGGGTCGCACCCATGGTCAACACTACCGCCGATGGCAGCCTGTATTTTTCCATTCTCGACCTCGCCAAATGGGACGCTGCACTATACA
>JASIEN010000370.1 GCA_030045935.1 Candidatus Sulfotelmatobacter sp. | reverse complement strand
CAAAGCCCTCTGAGGCTCAGGCGCTGGCCGCAGCGCGATCTTAGTTTCTGTTCAAGTTTTTTTACCTGGGAGCTCTCCTCGCAGCTGCGTTCTTGGCCTTCTTTGCGGGCATTACCTGGCGACCTTTGCGGTTTAAGAAGTTTCTCCCGTCAGAGGTCCACCGCACCACTCGCCGCGAGCATTCCTGTAACATTAAGCCGAATGCCCGAGCGGTTGCTTCACACTTCTGCCCATGTGCTTGAGTTCGACGCCCTGCGCGAGCTGCTGCGCGGATACGCATCCTCTCCGCTCGGCCAGGGCCGAATCGCGGTGCTAGCGGCATCGACCGATTCGACATGGATTGCGGAACAACAGGAGCTGACGGCGGAAATCCGCGAATTTCGGCGCGTCGGCGGACGCTTTGATTTTTCGGGATTGGCCGACATTCAGAAGCAGCTTGATAAGTCCGGTATTTCCGGCGCGGTTCTGGAGATTCCTGAGATTCGGGATGTGATTGCGCTAGTCGACCGCGCCGCCGAGTGGCGCGAAATCGCGTTGCAACCTCCTGCAAACATGAAGACGGAATGGCGCCGGGTAGAAGCCCTGTCGAGCGGGATCATCGACTTCACCGATTTTCTCCGCGCGTTCCGCAACAAGTTTCAGCCCGATGGCACCCTTGATGATCACGCTTCACCTGAATTGGCACGCATTCGGCATGACATCGAAAAACAGCGGAGGATCATCCAGGAATCGCTCCGCGGATATCTGCGCCGGCTGGCCGAAGGCGGCGCGGTGCAGGATGAATTAGTCACGATTCGCGGCGAGCGCTTCGTGATTCCGGTCAAAGTCGAACAGAAACGCCGCGTGCAGGGAGTGGTGCATGGCGCCAGTTCGAGCGGACAGACGGTCTTTATCGAGCCGCTCGAGACGATCGAGCAGAACAACGATCTAGTGCGCCTGCTGGATGAAGAACAGGGGGAGATACATCGCATTCTGCTGGAGATGACCCGCCGTATTGGGGAGCAGGCCTGTTCAATTGGCGCCGCGGCGGATGTGCTCGCCGGGTTGGAATTGCAATTTGCCAAGGCGCGCTTCGCCGAAGATTACAACTGCGTGGCCGTGACGTTCGAACCATGTAGGGACAGCCGCCCTCGGCTGTCCGCGAGCGCAGCGAGCTTGATCCTGCGCAATGCCCGCCATCCGCTGCTGGAGCGTACCCTCAAGCTCAAAGCCGCGGCCGTAGTTCCCATCAGCATTGAATTGGAAGGCTCGCAGCGTCAGTTGGTCATCACCGGCCCGAATACCGGCGGAAAGACGGTCACGCTGAAAACCATCGGCCTGCTCGCATTGATGGTGCAGTCGGGAATACCCGTTCCCGCCGATCACGCAGAGATGCCGGTGTTTGATGCGGTGCTGGCAGATATTGGCGACTATCAATCGATCGAGCAGAATCTCTCGACTTTCTCCGCGCACGTTACGAATATCGACTTCATCTCGCGCACGGCCACTGTGAATTCTTTGGTCCTGCTGGATGAACTTGGCTCGGCGACCGATCCCGAAGAAGGGGCGGCGCTGGCCGTCGCCATTGCGGCCCACTTTGCTCGCATTGGCTGCATAACCGTGATTTCAACCCACCACACCTCGCTGAAGGTTTACGGCGCGAATACGCCGGGAGTTGTGAATGCGTCGGTGGGGTTCAACGAGACAACCTTGCAACCGACTTATGAATTGAAAATGGGAGTACCGGGAGCGTCAGCGGGAATCAACATTGCGCAGCGCCTGGGATTGAATCCAGCGGTAATCGAGGGGGCACGGGCGCGGCTGGGGTCGCAGGCGCGCGATGTGGGAGAGTTTCTGGATCGCCTGCATGCGGAATTGCGCGCGGCTGAGAGCGAGAGATTGCAGTTGCAAAAGGGCGAACGAGAACTTGACCAGGAAAAGCACCGTTTAGCGGTGGAAGGGAAAAAAGACCAGCAAGCGAAAGTGCGTGAACTCGAGAAGAAGCTGGAAGCGGTGCTGCGCGATTTTGAGTATCACGCGCGCGAGGCCGTGAATGCGATCCAGGAGCGGACGGCTGCGCAGAAATTGTCCAAAGATGCCGAGCGGCGCATCGCCAAGCTGAGGCGCGAATTTCGGGAACAGTTTGATTCGACGATCGTGGCACATGCGAGCGGGGCTGACCAAGGTGACCCGAATGCGCAGCCGCAGGTGGTCAGGTATGTCTCCGAAGGAGATACAGTCAAACTGAAATCAACCGGACGATCGGCGCGCATCGCGCGTAAGATTGACGACGCCCATTTCGAAGTCGAAATGGGCGCGCTGAAGATGAAGATTGGGCGCGATGACATCGCCGAAGTGCTAGCGAACCGGGCGGGCGCCGAGACTCCTGTTCAGGCCGCGCGAGCGCGGGGAATCTCAGTAACTGTGGCGAGTGAAAACGAGAACGCGCCGTCTGAGATTAACGTGATCGGCTACAACGTCGATGACGCCACGCGCGAGGTGCAGAAATTTGTTGACCGCGCGTTTCTGGCTGGACTGCCGCGAGTGCGCGTGGTCCACGGCAGCGGCATGGGCATTTTGCGCAAGGCGCTCCGGCAGGCGCTGAAGGAGCATCCGCACGTGGAGTCGGTGGCCGAACCTCCGCAGAACGAGGGCGGCGGCGGGGCGACCGTCGTGGAGTTGAGGGTGTGATTGCTAAGTTCGACCTGCGCGCAGAGATCCTTAATCCTGAGGAAACCAGGCGTAAAATCCCACTGCATGAGCAAGAAACTGCCAAATCCGCATTGTCCCGTGCCGGGTTGCAGGGCGAAAGCGCCTCACCTCGACGACCCAATCGTCGCAGGCCTCGTTAACAATTTCTCCGATCCGGCGAAGGTCGCACTTTGGACGCTTGCATCAATAGCGGAGCTTGGCAGCTCGATGGCCGCGGACCTAGCCGCAGGACGGAATTTCGCGCTTCTGACCCGCAGTCGTCAGCCGGAGGAGTTATACATTCGCGCTCTATATGCGTTGTTCATCGCTAGCCCAGAGGAACTGGCGCACATCATGTCCGACGAAACGCCGAACAGCTTTAGCCTGATGTACAGGGCCGTCAATGGGCTTGTTTTCGAGGGGCGGGGAATATTGGAAGTCTCGCATCCAGGACTGACGCACGGCTCGTTTTACTGCGATGGACACGATAAACCGTGGGGCGCATGCATCAT
>JASIEN010000032.1 GCA_030045935.1 Candidatus Sulfotelmatobacter sp. | reverse complement strand
CGTAAACGCGTGAGCTGCGCGATGGCAGCGCTTAACTGCGTTTCATATTGCAGATATGCCTTTTTGCCGCGTGACATTGACGCCACCATTGTGGCCAGTCCGGCGGCCATTGCACCGGCGGCCGCGCTGGCGCTGCCGCCGCCAGGGGTTGCAGTAGGCGCAGCCAGTTGCTCGATGAATGGCTCGACTCCGGCCCTAAGTCCGCCTGCCGCAGTTTTACCACTCATCACCGCAGCCAGACGATTTTCCAGAATCAGCGAAGAATCAAAATTCTCGACTTGCAGGAACCATTCCGCAGCCTGTTCGAGAGCCTTTTTTGGGATCAGTCCGACGATTTCGCTGGAGATGGGCAATACGCCATAACGGGCTGCCTCACGCTTGACCGTTTCAAACACGCGATGGATTGGAGTTTGTTCGAAGTCGGTCAGATTCATCGAAACCTGGGCCAGGCCGCGCACCAGAAATCCGGCGCCCTTGACGAACCTCAGTCCGCCGCTGGAGAAACGTACTGTCTTGGCGACTTTCTTCGCGATGTCGATCTCGGGCGTGTTCAGAAAGACGTTGTAGGCGATAAGAAACTTGCGGGCGCCGACGACGGTTGCTCCGGCGGAGGGATGTACACGTGCCTCGCCGAAATCGGGCCTGCGTGCGGGATTGGTGGCAATCTCGGTGCGAATGCCTTCGAACTGTCCGCGGCGGATGTTTTCCAGATTCTGCCGTTCCGGTGTAGTCGCCGCCGCTTCGTACAAGTAAACCGGAATCTGATAGCGCTTCCAAATTTGTTCACCCACATGCCGCGCCATGGCGACGCAATCTTCAATCGTGACACCGTCAATGGGAATGAACGGAACCACGTCTGCCGCGCCCATGCGAGGATGCGCACCCTGGTGCACATTCAGATCGATCAACTCGGCGGCCTTACCCACGCCCCGAATCGCGGCTTCTTGAATTGCCTCTCGCTCGCCGACCAAGGTGATGACACAGCGGTTGTGATCAGCATCCATTTCGCGATCGAGCAGGTAGACGCCATCCATCTTCATCGCCGCGACAATGGCATCAACCTTGGCTTTGTCGCGTCCTTCAGAAAAATTCGGTACGCATTCGACCAGCGTAGACATAAGGGAGAAGGATAGCAGAAGCAAGTTTCAAAGTTTCAGAGGTTTCAAGGTTTCAAAGACTTAAGCCGGCTAACCTCATTGCACACTTCGAACTTTGAAACGCTGAAACCTTGAAAGCTCGAAACCTCTTACGTCTTGTAGCTTTCGCGCACCAGCCGATTTAGAATTGCGGCAGGCTTCGCCACTGTTGCATGCCAGATGAGATCAAGACGCCCCCTGTCGTCGCTGATGCTCTCATAGGCACCCTCGTCGGCCGATTCATCATTCGGCGACCGCTTGGCACGGGCGGTATGGGCCAGGTTTATCTTGCCGACGATCCCACGCTGAAACGGTTCGTTGCCCTGAAGCGCGCAACCTCGGGCACACAATCCGATAGCCGCGACCGCAAGAAGTTTCTGAAAGAAGCCCAGCGGGCCTCTGCCCTGAATCACCCCAATGTCGGATCGATGTACGACGTCGTCGAGCACAAGGGCGAACTGTGGCTCGTTATGGAGTACATCGAAGGGGAAACCCTGCGCAACCGGCTGAAGCGCGGTCCGATTCCAAGAGAAGAATTTTTCACTATCGCTGCCCAATGTTGCGAAGGGCTGCAAGCCGCACGCGAAAGAGGAATCATCCACGGCGATATCAAGCCGGAGAACATCATGCTCGCGCCCGGCAACCGCGTGAAGATCCTGGACTTTGGCGTAGCGCGCCGAACCTACACGGGGCCCGATGAGATTACGCGCAGCATGGGGACGATGGCCAGCAGTGGCGGCACGCCGGCTTATATGGCGCCGGAAGCATTGCTGCAAAGGCCGGACGACGGGCGCTCCGACATTTTCTCGATCGGCGTCGTGTTCTACGAAATGCTGGGCGGGGAGCAGCCGTTTCATACGCAAAGCATTGCCACCACGATTGCGCGGATCGTCCATGTCGATCCACCTCTGCTAAAGGATGTTCCGAAACCCCTGGCGAATGTGATTGCTCGCTCCATGGCAAAGGATCCCGACCGGCGCTATCCTACCGCCGCCGCGTTGCTTGATGATCTGCGCCGCGTGGAAAGCGGCGGAAAACCTGCGCTCTCGTTTTCGACCAGAACGAGTTTTTTCCGCTCCCACCGCCTGCTGATCGCAGTGGCAATTTTCGTCGTCATCTTCGCGTCGCTAATGGCCTACCCGCCAGTGCGGCGAATGTACTTCCCTCCATCCGGCGGAAGCCGGGCCCCATCCCAGGCTCAGCCCGGCGCGGAACAGGCGACAACTTTAATCGTTCTGCCCTTCGAACCGGTTGCTGACGACGCCAAACTGACGGCTTTCGGTGATGGTCTTGTCGATACGCTCACGGCCAAGCTGGCGCAACTCGGTGGTAACCATCCTCTGCAAGTGGTGTCAGCGGGTGAGATACGGCTGAAGAATGTTACCAGTCTCTCCCAGGCGCGCCAGGAATTCGGCGCCGATACCGGTCTTCGTCTCGGCCTCGAACGTTCTGGCGACCTGGTGCGGGTGAGCTACTCCTTGACTGAAGCCAAGAGCGGAAAAGTGATCAAAGCTGGATCGGCCGATGTGCCGGTCACTGACCCGTTTGCTATTGAAGATCAAGTCACCAAAGCGGTAGCTGCAGCGCTGGGATTTTCGCTGAGAGCAGACGAATCTCGCGAACTCGCTTTCCACGGCACCTC
>JASIEN010000369.1 GCA_030045935.1 Candidatus Sulfotelmatobacter sp. | reverse complement strand
AATCGTTGGAGTCGAGAAATGCTCGCCCGCCTGTGTCGGCTGCGAGCGTCACCAGAGTTTCCTGGGTCGTGAAGTTGGAATTCAAAGCATTAATCGAGGATTGGCCGGAATAAGCAGAAGTGCCTCGGAGGCTGGCATTTTGCGCTTCGCCACCGGCCACAAGCGCCTGTAGACCACGAAGATCCATGGTATAGATCGCCAGATTGGAGCGCACAGCGGCGTTGACGGCGGCGCGCAGTTCTGACTGATTTTCGATACCGGTGCGGTCCATGCCACTGGAAAAATAAATCAGAGATTTTTTCTGCTGCACGTGCGAGAGTTTTTCGGCGACAGAACGCAGCGCCTCGAGGCGGCGATCAGTGTTGAAAATGTTGTACTCGGTGTCGTCTGCTGTAAAAGGCTGGCCGGTATCGGGCGTACCTTCGGTTGTGCCCGTTGTGCCCTCTTCGTAGCCCTGGCCAGAACCCTCGCCAAAGGCCTGAATCTGCTTCCTAAGCAGACCGTGATCGGAAGTGAAGTCCTGATTGACTAGAAGCGCGCTGCCCAAAGAAACGATGGAGACGAGATCGGCGGGAGCCATTTGCGTATCGACATAATGTTCGGCTGAGGTGATGGCGCGATCGATTTCATCCGGCTCCATGGCGGAAAGATCGAAAAAAAGAACGATGAGGCGGCGATCTTTAAATTGATCTGGCGGGTTCGCCGCGGGTTTTGGAGCAGCGACCGGAGCTGTTTCGCCGGGCAACGGTTTTGCTTGAGCTACATCTTGCGTTGCGATTGCATCAACGTTCTCGATATCAAATGAGACGATTTTTTGCGGCTTATTGTCTTCGAGGATGGTGAAATCCTGCGGTTTGAGTCCAGCTACGAAATTTCCATTCTTGTCGCGAACGGTCACATTTACCAGAACGAGTTCCGATTCCACGCGAAAGGTATAACCTTCCTGCTGTTGCGGAATCGCGTAGGAGCACAGCAACGCAATTGTCGCGACCAGCGCCGCAGGTTTGTTTAGCCAACTAACGAAAGTGCACAACATAATCTCTTCCTCAAAAGCGAAACCGTGCCGTAAATGTGATCTGCCGCATGGCGCCAACCGCAGTGACGCGGCCGAATGTAGGCGATGTGACCGATGTGTCGATTGACGAGTAATTGGGAATATTGAAAACATTCGTTGCCTGAGCACGAAGTTCCAAACTGCGCGATTCTCTCACCGGAATGACTTTGGTCAAGGCCATATCAAAAGTATGAGTTGGTGGACCAATAATGCTGTTGCGCCGGGCATTGCCATATTGTCCGTTTGGTGGAGCAACAAATGCAGCGGTGTTGAACCATTTCTCAATCGACGGATTCGAAAGCTGAATGGATTGGCCCGGAACCAAGTCGGGGCGAAGCGTGCCGTTGGTGCCGCCATTGACTTCGCTTTCGTTGTTTACGTAGTGCGGGGTGAACGGCAGACCCGACGCAACCGTCCAGTCGCCGCTCCATAGCCAATCACCAAGAACGGCGCGCAAGGGAGTGTTGCCTGTAAGCCAGTGCCGGTCGTGGCCAAAGGGAAGCTCCCACAAATAATCACCGGTGAATTTGTGCGTTTGATTGAAGCTGGAGAGCCCGCGTTCGCCGGGAATATTAAATGGATTCTGGGCCACGCTGTTTGCCCCGCTTCCCGCGGAAGCGGTTGGGCCAGAACTCATCGCGCCAGTGCCTCCGGCCCCCAGACCGGGAGAACTGGCTGTGGTGGTGGCTCCTGCGCCAATGGAAGATGCATCGTCAATCGATTTGGAAAATGTGTAGAGGCCGCCAACCGAGAATCCTTTTGCCAAGCGCTTGCGCAAGCGCACCGAACCGGCGTTGGCCTCCGAGTCGCCGATGGAATTTTCGTAAGTGAAAGGTTGTACACCCCCGATCCGAGTCTGTATGTACGGATACACAGACGTGATCGTGCGGTTGGGTGCTTCCAGGATGTCGAGATTCGTTCCCTTCGTTCCTGTGTAGTCGATGTTCAGCAACAACGTCGGACGAATCTGCTGTTGGATGTCGAGGTTGCGAATCTGCACGTAACCGAAGCGGTAATTGGGGTTGACGGCGAAGCTGTTCGTGATTACTCCAGCGGCTGGCGGGGGAAAACCATTCTGCAATGTAAGCTCGCCGGGCACGCTTTGAATGTTCGTCTCCGCCGTTGAAAACGGAGGCTGGAAGGCCAACTGTTGCACGATGGTCTGGTAGGCTCCGGTGTTGTAGTTTATGCCGTATCCACCGCGAACTACGGTTTTGGAAAACGGCTTCCAGGCAAAACCGACTCGTGGAGCAAAGGCCTTTCGGTCAGGACGAACCAGGCTGTCAGGAAGTGGTCCATTGTAAGGCCCGGATTGTCCAGGCAGGACCAATGCGACTGCGGGTGTGCCCAGAGCCGGATTGAGCACGCCGGGTGAAAGATCGAGATTTGCAATCAGATTGTTCTCTTCCGAAAGTGGCGAAACGTATTCGTAGCGCAAACCTAGATTGAGCGTGAGGTTCGCGCGCATCTTCCATTCATCTTGCGCATAGAGGTCCCAATAATCGCCGTGGAAGTGATAATTGTCGTACCCGTACTGCACAGACGTCTGCTGGGGCAAGCCCAGAAGGAAGTCGGCGAAATCATAGCCAGTTCCCGGCACTGCTGCACCGTTCGCGATTTCTGATGTGTTGGCGCCTGTAAAAGTGAACGACCCTCGTGCATTGCTGTCCGTCTTGGTGTTGAGCTGCACCCGGCGAAAGTCCCCGCCCCATCGCCAGCTGTGTTTACCGTGAGTCCAGACGACGTAGTCCGAAAAGGTGTACGTCTGGT
>JASIEN010000368.1 GCA_030045935.1 Candidatus Sulfotelmatobacter sp. | reverse complement strand
TGAAAGTTAGGGAGATTTACGATGAAAACCCCCGCACAAGCAAAAACGAGAAGAGCTGGATCACGCTCAAGAAAAGCAAGCGGTGCGAAGCCCCACGCCCGCGCGCAGCGCCCCGTCGCCAAGCATGCGGCCAGTGCGCCGGAATTACAGTACATACCCTGGCACACCATTCCGTTGGAAGATTTGAATCCGCTGCTGCAGCGCCAGTTTGTCGTGGGACAGGAGATCATGCTCGCCCGTGTCCTACTGAAAAAAGGCAGCATCGTTCCCGAGCACAGCCATCACAACGAGCAGCTCACCTATGTTCTCGATGGCGCATTGAAGTTCTGGATCGATGGCCGCGAAATCGTGGTTCATTCAGGAGAGGTGCTCTGCATTCCAGCGCATATGCCGCACAAGGCCGAGGCGCTCGAAGACACGGTCGATCTCGATGTGTTTACCCCGCCACGCGCTGATTGGATCGAGAAGAAAGATCAATATCTGCGAGGGAAGTAATTCGATCGAATGCAGCCTTCCGTGACCAGCGAAGAGAGCGCTAATCCTAACTCATTGCCGGTTCGTTTTGTATTTCGCTGCATCGGCTGCGGCTTGGTAGTGCACGCGGCAGAACAGGATTTTCGCTGTTCCCGGTGCGGCAACCTGCTTGAAATTTCCGATCCCTCCTGGACCGCGGGAAGTCTTCACCCAGTTGCCCTGAAGTCTCTGTGGGCACAGCGGCGCACGTTGAATGAATCGATCGATCTCAGCGGCGTCTGGAGATTCCGCGAGCTTTTGCCACAGCCGGCGTCGGAGCAAAGCGTGGTCACTTTGCGTGAGGGCAACACGCCGCTCTATGCGCTCACGCGAACGGCGCGCGCAACGGACGTGCAACAGTTATATGCCAAGCACCAGGGATTGAATCCAACGGGCTCATTCAAAGATACGGGCATGACCGTGGCGGCCACGTTTGCGCGGCAAGCGGGCTACCGCTGGGTGGCATGCGCTTCCACAGGCAATACCTCGGCCGCCATGGCCGCTTACGCCGCCCGAGGAGGCATGCGAAGCCTGGTGCTGGTGCCGGAGGGCAAAATTTCGTGGAGCAAACTTTCGCAGGCGCTCGATTACGGGGCGCTCACCTGCCAACTGCGCACGGATTTCGATGGTTGCCTGCGCCTTCTGCAGGAGCTTGTGCGCAGTGCGCCCGTGTATCAGTTGAATTCGCTCAATCCCTTTCGGATCGAAGGGCAGAAGACGCTTGCGTACGAACTGCTGGAGCAGCTTGAGTGGCAGCCCCCAGATCACATCATTGTGCCTGGGGGAAATCTGGGCAACAGTTCTGCGATTGGCAAGGGGCTACTCGAAATGCGAGATATCGGGCTTATTGAAAAATTGCCCAAGCTTTCGGTGGTTCAGGCCGAGGGCGCCAACGCATTGGTGCGCACCTTACGTGAAGGGGGCAAGCGGTTGGTGAGCGTGCAAGCGGAGACGCGCGCTACGGCGATTCGCATTGGAAGCCCGGCTTCGTGGGAAAAAGCGATCAAGGTGCTGCAGTCTACCGGGGGAACAACTGAAGAAGTCAGTGAGATCGAGATTGCTCAGGCCAAGGCGGAAATTGGCGCCGAAGGCATCGGTTGCGAGCCCGCCTCGGCAGTGACGTTAGCGGGGCTAAGAAAACTGTTGCTACGGGGATTTGTCAGCAGAGATGAAATAGTCGTGCTGGTTCTCACCGGGAACTTGCTGAAAGATCCAGACTTCACCATGGAATTCCATCGCGGCGAGCTGTTTTCAGGGAATGAACAATTGAATGCTTATCGGCACCCGCCAGTAGTTCTTGACGCCAGCCTGAAGGCTGTAATTCAAACTCTGGAACAGGCGGAGAAATCCGCCGCAACATAAACCAATGCCCAAGACGACGAAACGCAGGAACGGGCAGACTCCATTCCAAATCGCGCTGCCGGCCACTTCCGCCAATTTAGGTCCAGCTTTCGATGCAGCGGCGATTGCATTGGATTTGTATATCCAAATTGACGCTAAGCCAGCAGCCGATTTCGCGATCACAGCCACCGGGCGCGACCGCGAACTTTGCCAGAAAATCGAGAATCATCTGATCCTCACAACCTATCGGGAGATTTTGCAGGCCGCTGGCGCGGAGGCCATTCCGCTACAGATGAAAATCAAGAACGCCATCCCCATCGGCAAGGGATGCGGATCTTCCGCGGCAGCACGGCTAGCGGGCATTGCGCTGGCCAATCATTTCGGCAGACTGCGCTGGAACGATAAGCCGATCATTGCAGAAGCGGCCCGGCGCGAGCACCATGCCGACAATGCGTCGGCGTGCTGGCTGGGCGGGCTCACTGTTGCGACTATGTCTCGCGATGGAGAGGTGCAGGCAGTCCGACTTCGGCAAAAAGGGAAGTGGCCGTTGTTGCTAGCCATTCCTGATGAGCCGCTCTCAACAGAAGAAGCGCGGCGAGTGCTGCCCGCGCAGTATTCGGGGGCCGATACCGTGGCGAACATCCAGAACTCGATGCTATTGCTGGCCGCACTAACCCAAGGGCGGCGTGACTTGCTTCGAGCGGCGCTCGAAGATCATATTCATCAGCCGTATCGCGCTCCGCTTTGTCCTCTCTTGCCGAGCCTCTGCGAGTTAAAGGCCGATTCGGGCGTGCTCGGGGCCGCACTCAGCGGCGCCGGACCCTCCGTCATTGTTTTCCTCGATCCGCGAGTCTCGGCCGGAAAAACGCGAAAGTTGATCGCCTCGCATCTTGTTAACGCGGGGTTGCGCGCCGAGTTGCTGACGACAAGGATTAGTACTATCGGAAAGCGCCGCTAGTGTCCTACCTACCCAAAAGTGCCATATACAATCCGATGAAGAATGACTAGAGTCCAGGTTTTCCCAAATGCAGATTTCACCTACATGTTTATTTTTAGAATACGGCTTACTGTTTGCCAAGGTTAGGTTTCCGCGGAGATTGTAAAATGAAGCGGAAAATGCATGACGAGCTCCAGCGCGCACAGGTCGTCTCCTCTGAGGCCCAGACCCAGAAAGAGATCGATAATTTTTTTGCAGCGCTAAAGTCTTACGCTGCCTGTGCGGCTGAGCAGCCCCAGCTTAGCTTTGAAAAGCACCTCGTCAATATCTGCGCATCCGAAGAAACGCGGGCGGCGCGTACGCGGCGTGGGTAGAGACTTTACCTGCTAGCGGGCGGAATGATCCCATTCATGCGCAGGTATTCCACCATCTGCCCGTAGTGATCGTAGGCATGGCTGCATGCGGCTGTAGCCAGGCTCAGGCGCGTGACTTTGCCTTCTCCGAATGGGCTCTTAATCGGCTGCACCAGATTTTTCTCATCGATGGTTTGCACCGCCTTGTGCACATACGCCCACGACGCTTTCAAGTAATCCATAATTTCAGATTTTGTCTTCAGCGACGCGGGCCCGTTTTCCCCCCCAACATCGGCGGGAACCTTTTCGCCGAGGATGGCCGCGCCAAAAAAGTAGTTGACGGCGGCAACATGTTTGATCTGCTCGCCGAAGTCGCGCACGTCTTTGAATTCGCCATTGGTCGGTGCAAACGTGAATTTCTCTTCTGGCATGGCGTCGGCTGCCTCGGTGAATTCACGTTCCGCATTGGAGACGGAGTGGTCGAGCACTTGCGCCACAGTGCGATGCTCGTCGCCGGATCTTTTGTTTTTGTCTTTATTCTTGTCCTGAGCTTGCAGGGCCACTGTAAGAGCGACCGTTACCAGCAAGCCCAAAAGCAGATTCGAGGAGTTTCTGTTCATTACGATGCCTCGGTGCTGCAAATAATTCTCATTCCCTTACAACTTCCGCAGCCGTCAACGTATTCGAGCTGATGCGATGGCGAAACACGCTGACTAATCCAACTACCATAGCCAGCGATGACCATTCAAGCGCCGCAGGCACGCCATGGCGCGTCGCCAACTCGCCCCACACTGCGCTGCCTAAAGCCATGCCGCCCTGCAGAACGAGCAAATACATGGATAGAGCGCGAGCCCGCATCCACGAAGGACACATGGTTTGCGCGACCACGTTGAAGCAGGCGAGAATGGCGATCCATGCCCCGCCCGCCATAAACAATACCGTGCAAAGCAATGCGAAGGGGCAGACCTCGCCGGCGGCAAAAGTCATGACAGCGAAGACGATTGTAGCAAGGGCAACGATTCCGTCCACTGAAAACAGAAGCCGCAAGCGAGGCAGCAGGACAGCTCCGGCCAGCGCACCCATGCCGAAGCAGGTCAGCAGAAAGCCGTAGCCTTGCGCACCGTAGGGCTGGCAGATTAACGGGAGCAGGGCGAGCAGGGAAGCTGCGCCCACGCTGAATGCTGCGGTGCGAATCAGCACGGAGCGAACCGGCGGAGCGCCGCGAACGTAGCGGAACCCCTCAACAATGGCCTCACGCACGCGACGTGTGGCTAGGGGCTCATGCGGGGCACGACGCCATCGGCATAAGAAATAAATGACTCCGAAGAACGACGCCGCATTCAGCAAGAACGACCAGCCGGATCCGGCTGCTGCCACAACGATTCCACCAAGAGCTGGTCCAACGGCGCGCGCCACATTAAAGCCGGCGGAGTTCAAAGCCACGGCTGATGCGTGCCGTGTTGGAGAAACTACTTCGGGCGTGATCGCCTGCCATGCGGGGTCATTCAATACTGCGCCGACTCCGAGGACAAGGGTAAACAACAATAGCAACCATGGAGTCACTGCGTGCAGTAGCGTGAGCACGCCCAGACCGGCGGCCGCTGCAACCATCCAGGATTGCGTGAAGATCAGCAAGCGCCGGCGGTCGACCATATCGGCGAGGGCACCGGCCGGAAGCACGATGAAGAAGACGGGAACGGCCGCGACTGCCTGCACCAGGCCGACCATGAATGGCGATGTCGACAGCTGCGTCATGAGCCAACCCGCGCATACGTTCTGCATCCACGTGCCGGTATAGGAGATGACTGCGGCGATCCAGAGAGAACGGAACAAAGGCTCGTGCAGCGGCGCCAGGGCGCTGTCGCGGGGACGGCCGGTTGCTTCTATCGCCGGAACTGAGATGTGATCGGCCATTGAGACGGATTTATTGTGTGTACCCGCGTCCCACTGTGATTTGACTCGTTCAGTGAGATCGCACTAACCGGACCGTGCAGGAACCCCAAACGGCCATTCACGCGCCCGCCAGGCGCGAATCATAAAAATCGTAATCCCCGCCAGCAAGATTACGATTGCGTAACGAAACTCTTTTTGCCAGTCCTGCCGATTGAAGAGGATAAACAGAAATCCAGCGATGGCCAGCAGTGCCGGCAGGGGATAGAGCCACATGCGAAACGGGCGCGGCACATCGGGACGCCGCACGCGAAAGACAATCACCCCCACAGCCTGCACCAGAAATTGAAGAATCAGGCGAATGACAACCAAAGCTGCAATCGCATCCCGGAGTCGAAGAAAACAAAATGCCGCTGCCACCACTCCCAGCGATAACAGCGAAATATGCGGAAATCGATAAACCGGATGCACTCTCGAGAACGCTCGAAAGTAGTTGCCATCGAGAGCGGCCGCATAAGGAACCCGGGAGTATCCGAGGGTGAGCGAAAAAACCGAAGCAAACGCGGTCACGATGACCAGCGCCGTCACCAGCCGCGCCGCCCAGTCGCCATAAACCCGCTGCATAAATAGAGACACAACATACAGTGCACTGTTGTTCTGACCAGCCAGCGCCATTTCGCGCCAGGGGATGACGGCCAGAATGCATAAGTTCATCATTAGATATAGACAGGCGACCAGCAGAATGGAAAGCAGCAGCGCGCGGGGAATATTGCGCGTGGGGTCTTTTATCTCATCGCCGAGGTAGGCGACATTGTAATAACCCCAGTAATCGTAGGTCGCGACAAGAAGTGCTCCACCAAGGCCGTTGAAAAAATTACGCGAAAGCGTGAAGGCGCCCGGAGGAAAATCAAATGCCAGCGCGGAGTTGAAATGCATCAAGCCCGTGACGATGATCCAGCCAATCGTTGCCATCACGCCCAGCCACAGAATCTTGGAGAGCCGCCCGATGACCGTAATGCGGCGGTAAAGAAGCAGGACAGTGAAAAAACAGATTCCGACCGCAACAGCAGTGCCGCGCGTCACAATCCAGCTTACTTGCAAAGGCCCGGCCCAAGGGATGTGCAAAGCCGCAGTTTTCGTCGCATAAACCGAGTCCAGGCCGGGCCAGTAATACGCGGCATAACCGGCAAGCCCGATGCATCCGCTGGCGATGGTAAGGGGAGCGCTAAATGAAAGCTGCCAAATAAAAAGAAATGAAATCAGCCGCCCCCACTTCTGTGGGCCGTAGCTTTCGCTGAGAAAGCGGTACGTTCCGCCGGAACCAGGAATTGCGGCGGCCAATTCAGCGGCGACCAACCCGTCGCATACGGCCAGCAGCGCACCGGCGATCCATCCCAAAAGAGCTTGCGGTCCACCCATGGCTGCGACCACAAGGGGCATGGTGATGAATGGACCCACGCCGATCATATCGATCATGTTGAGGGCTGTGGCCTCCCCCAGGCCCATGGCGCGGATGAGGCCATGAGAGCTAGGGTCACGTTCTTTTGGATTGATCTGTGGCGAAGATGGCATTTGTCCAGGGTTAAACGGCGACGCAAAACGACAAACGACCCAAAACTAGAGACCGTCAACCGGCGATTAATGAGGCACTTCGTGCCCCGCGCTGAGTAAATTTACATACAACCGTACGGCTCCCGGCACCCCAGCCGGCAACTGCCGGAAAAAGGCATACCCCGTGTAGATGTAAATTCCCTTGCCATAATGCGCCAGCAGCAGCCCACCCTTTTGCGGTTCTTCGTTCGGATCATGGCACGAAAGCAGAGGAACGAAATGATCGTCCCACTTGTCCATGAAATAAAGGCCGCGCTCCTGCACCCAACCGTCGAAGTCGCGAGGGGTAATCGCGTTGGGATAATGGAAGACTTCGTTATCGGGCGCAAGGATTTCCACCGGAGCTTCTTCGACTGAGACGCGCGCGCGGCTCAGTTCAGCAGCGTAGGGAGTGAAATGTCCGCTGTTGAAGTCGGAGACTCCAGTGTTGTACTGGACCAGCAACGTTCCACCCGCCGAAACAAAATCGAGCAGCCTCTGATTGTTCGCGACGACATCTTTTTGCGTGTCGTAGGCGCGGATGCCGAGGACGATAGTGGCGTAGTGGCTCAGGTCTTCGGTCGAGAGCCTTTCAGGGGGAATCAGAGTGACGTTCATCCCGACCTGCTGGAGCACGGCAGGAATATCGTCGCCCGCGCCCATGATGTAACCGATTTTCAAATCGTGCGGAGCGATTACATCGACAATGCTGACGCGCTGTATGGCCGGCTGATAGTAGTAGAAGCTGCCGAGATCCTCGCGCGTCACTAGGGTGTAACCTTCACTGAAATTCTGGCCGTCAGTTTGTAACACCGCACGGATCGTCGTCCGGCCCTCCTGCAATTTGGCGGGGAAGACCTTGAACTGAAAGTCCTGTTTTTCTCCGCGATGACTAAACTGCACCGCAATTTGCGCGGGTTCGGAACGCCATCCTTCGGGCAGTTCCAAGCGCAGCGTGCCTTGCTCGTTGCGGGAGAGATTGCTGGTAACACCTACGGTCACAGTTGAAGTTGTGCCGTTGTGCATGGAAATGGTTTGCGTGCCGGGCTCGAGAGCGACAGAGAATGCGGGCACGACGGCCACTGGCCGCGCGCTCTCTTTGCCAGCTTCGTCCAAGAACTCGGCGATCACCGGTTGCCCCATGCTGTTCTTCATTGCCGACGCGGCACCTGCCAACGAATAAGTGACTTGCGCGTGCAGGGGAGGCGGGGGAAACGGCAGAGTCAGGTATTCAGGATTGTCGATGTGATTGATGCTGTCGGTTTCGGGATCATCGCGATGCCAGTAAGGGCGCGCATATTGCGCATCTTTCGGAACA
>JASIEN010000367.1 GCA_030045935.1 Candidatus Sulfotelmatobacter sp. | reverse complement strand
TCCCGCATGATGCGCTGCAAGCGGGGCTTGTAAAGCAGATCGTAGGCCAGTTCTTTATCGGGGAACATGGCGAGGGCGGCGCGCTTGGCGCCGGCAGCGAGTTCGGAGGCCTCTTCTATGGTAAGGCCGGGATCCTGGCTGATGACGGAACTTACCATGCTCATCATGACCTGGAGCCGGCGTAGACGCCGGGCTTCATCTTCTTCTTCGCTAATTTTGCTGTCTGCAGGCAGACGGTTCTTACTTTGGTTTTCCGGCTCTCTGTTCTCGGATTCCCCAGTATTCATGATTCACCACACTTTTCCGCGTCAATTGGATGTTATCGCATCCCGTGCGGGTTGCGAACACCATCTATCAATTCTGCTCTATTATCAGAGGAAAGCAATTGCCCGGAAGTGCTGGTACGACGGGCGATTCCAGATGGTGGCAAGAGGGGAGAAGAGCTCTGAACACAGAGGACACAGAGGTTCACAGGGAAACGCTCTTTCGTGTGGAGAGCTTTCTTCGGGATCTTGACCTCACACGTGCAGTTGAATAGAGTGAAATGCCGGTTGGAAGGCGAACCGGGATAAATCGTTCTAAAATCCGTTAATTAGGAATTTCCCATGCATAAGATGACAGAGGAACCCGCGATGGTAAACACCAAGGCTGGCCGCGATACTGGATTGCGGCAGAAGGCGCAATTGATGTCGGCTTCGGAGATTGAACGCACGCTGGTGCGGCTGGCGTACGAAATCGTCGAGAAAAACGAAGGGGTTGAGGCACTGGGATTGGTGGGAATTCGGCGGCGCGGTGTGCCGCTCGCGGAGCGGCTGGGCAAAATTATCACGCGGATTGAGAATGCCAAGGTGCCCGTCGGCTCGCTCGACATTACGTTTTACCGCGACGATCTTTCGACGGTGGGACCGAGGCCAGTGGTGCAGGAGAAAGAAATCGGATTTCCGATTGAAGACAAGAACATCGTTCTGGTCGACGACGTTCTTTTCACTGGGCGCACCACGCGGGCGGCGCTTGACGCACTGTTTTCACACGGGCGGCCGCGGCGCGTTCAGTTATGCGTGCTGATCGACCGCGGGCATCGCGAACTGCCGGTTGAGGCCAGCTTTGTTGGTCGTCATGTACAGACGACGATGAATGAAGTCATCGAGGTGAAGCTGACCGAGATCGATGATGCCGAGAAAGTGCTGCTGATGGAGAAGTAGGAGTCAGCCAGAGCAGGAAAAAGCGAGATCTTAAACCGCCGAGTTTGCAGAGAACTACCGCAAAGGGCACAGAAAACTAAAAGGGACGGCGATCCGCCGTCCCTTTTTCTATTCAGCGATCGCTTAGGCCACTTTCGTGCAGACCGCCTTGGTTTGGGTGTAGTTGTTGAGCACTTCGTGTCCCATTTCGCGCCCCCAGCCGGATTGTTTGTAGCCGCCGAAGGGCAGTGCGGCGTCGAAGATGTTGTAGCAGTTAATCCAGACCGTTCCTGCCCGCAGGATCTCGGCGGTGCGATGGGCTTTGCTGATGTCTTTCGTCCAGACAGCGGCGGCCAGGCCGTATTCGCTGTTGTTCGCGCGGGGCAGAATTTCTTCGGGATCGGTGAACGGCATCGCCGTGACGACTGGCCCGAAAATTTCCTCGCGCACGACTTTCATGTCTTCGTTGGTGTTGACCAGGACCGTCGGCTCAACGAAATATCCTTTGTCGCCTTTCCTGTGGCCGCCGACGATGGCCTTTGCGCCCTCCGAGAAACCGGACTCGAGGTATCCGCAGACGCGCCTTAGCTGCTCTTCGGAAACGAGCGGTCCCATCTCCGTCTGGGGATCGAGACCTGAGCCGACGTTGATTTTCTTCGCCTCCTCGGCAATACCTTCGACGACTTTGTCGAAAACTGACTTCTCGACATAGAGCCGCGACCCGGCGCAGCAGCACTGGCCATGATTGAAGAAGATGGCGCTGGCGGCTCCCGGGATGGCGGTGTCGAGATCGGCGTCTTTGTACACGACATTGGGCGACTTGCCGCCAAGCTCAAGCGTGACTTTCTTCAAATTGCCTGCGGCGGCGTGGACGATAAGTTTGCCGACTTCGGTCGATCCGGTGAAGGCAATTTTGTCGACGTCGGGATGGGCGGCAAGAGCGGCGCCCGCAGTTTCACCGTAGCCGGGAACGATGTTGACGACGCCGTCCGGGAAACCGGCTTCCGTGATCAGTTCGCCCAGGCGCAGCGACGAGAGCGGGGTTTGCTCCGCGGGTTTCAGCACGACAGTGCAGCCCGTGGCCAGAGCAGGACCGAGCTTCCAGGCCGCCATAAGTAGCGGGAAGTTCCACGGGATGATCTGGCCGACGACTCCGATTGGCTCGCGAAGCGTGTAGGCGAGATATTTCGCTCCCGGCGTGTAGGGAACGGAAATGGGAATGGTGTTGCCTTCGATCTTGGTGGCCCATCCAGCCATATAGCGGAAAAGATCGACCGCTAAAGGCACGTCAGCCGCGCGGGCGATGGTGAGCGCTTTGCCATTGTCGAGGCTTTCGATATAGGCGAATTCTTCGGTGTGCTGTTCGAGCAGGTCGGCGAGCTTCCAGATGAGACGCCCGCGCTCGGAGACAGTGAGTTTGCGCCACGGGCCTTGATCGAAGGCTTTGCGCGCGGCTTTGACGGCTAAGTCGATATCGGCGCTGTCACCTTCGGCCACCTGGGCCAGCACTTCGCCGGTTGCGGGATTATAGGTGGGAAAGGTCTTGCCTGAAATTGAGTTTACCCATTGGCCATTGATCAACATTTTGCGCGGTTTGTCGATGAAGTCCGCGACTTGCGGATGAATCTGCGGTGACACTGCAATGCCCATATTTCCTCCTTAACTCAAACCTGAGAATTCGAACGAAATGAGATCGATCACGAACGATGCAACGCGAAAGTGCATGACTTGGGCGCCTACGACGGGCGCGTAAGGAAAGAACGGAACATATCCTAGTCCTGAGCGGGGAGTAAAAGCAATGCCAGACGCGTTCCCCCGCGAAGATGATTTCGGTTAGACTGCCCTTCTATGACCAAAGCGCGATCAGGTCTTGCTAGTATTCTGTCTTTAGCCTTGGCCGTTCCC
>JASIEN010000366.1 GCA_030045935.1 Candidatus Sulfotelmatobacter sp. | reverse complement strand
GACGCGTCTTTTTCGCCACTTTTTCTGTCGACTTGCCTTTTGAGTTTTTCTCAACCCTCAGCCTCCATGCTGTATGTAAGGCACCCTTCAGCACATCTTCATTTGCTTCCGCCAGCCGGATGTGGGTCGCGCCCATTCTTCCCCAACCGCCCGGAATCGGGAGAAATATTTCTGGAGCCACGCAAGCAAAGTCGGTCTGCTGCTCGAGTGTGAGCATCAGGTTGCCGTAGCCTTGCTTTTGTGAAGCGAGCGTCGCGAAGATGCGGCCACCGACTCGGAAGTCAACCGCGCCCATGTGTGAGCCCTCCTCAGCTCCGGGAAAGCTGAGGGCGACGCGGCGAAAATCGGCGGGAGTCATCCTCATGTCCTATATCGAATGTCTACTTTTAGTTATCAATCGCCGAAGCTGATGCCAATGGCCCGCGCCGCGCGCACGACCTCGCCCTGGGGATCGACCGATTTCAGGTGCCCAATGGCATGGGCCACATCCACCGAGACGATCGAGCCACCATGTAACGCTACCATCATGCCAAAACCGCCCGCGGCGATCAGGTCGACGGCGGCCACGCCAAAGCGTGTAGCCAGAATGCGGTCGAAGGGCGAAGGCGAACCACCGCGCTGAATGTGCCCGAGCACGCTAACCCGAACTTCTTTTTTCGAACCGTGAGCTATGGCGTTGCCGATCAGGTTGCCGATCGAGCTGGCGCGGCGGTTTTCTTTCATTTCTGGCGGCAGCTTGACGCCTTCCGCAATCACAATGATCGTGAAATGCTTGCCGCCTTTTTCGCGCTCGGCGATGTGACGGCAGACGTGCTCAATCGTGAAAGGAATCTCCGGAATCAGAATCACGTGCGCCCCACCCGCAATTCCGGCTTCAAGCGCGATCCAGCCGCAATCGCGCCCCATTACTTCCACCAGCATCACGCGATGGTGCGATGCGGCGGTGGTGTGAATTTTGTCGATAGCTTCGGTGACAGTATGTAGCGCCGTATCGAAGCCGAATGTGACCTCGGTGGCCGACAGGTCATTGTCGATGGTCTTTGGCACACCGACGATCTTCAGTCCCCTCTGAAAAAGTTCGTAGCCAATCTTCTGCGAGCCGTCGCCGCCGATCGTGACGATGGCGTCGATGCCCAGCTTGGCCGCGTTGGCGATCACTTGTCCGGAAATATCGCGCGAAACTTCTTTGCCGTTCTCGGCAGTGCGGTAGTGAAATGGATCGCCGCGGTTGGTGGTGCCGAGAATTGTGCCGCCCTTCGGCAGAATTCCGCTGACGTGTTTCGGCGTAAGCTCGAAGGATTTCTCCGGCCAGATGAGGCCATCGAAGCCATCAGGAATGCCGATGACCTTCCATCCATATTTGACGATGGCGGCTTTGGTGGCGGCGCGGATGACGGCATTGAGACCGGGAGCGTCTCCGCCTCCGGTGCAGATGCCGATGCAGCGAATATCAGACATAGTCGGGCGTTGAGGTCTGCTCTCCAATATATCGTCTGCGGACTTGGGTTTACCTAACTAGTTATAAACGTTGACACCCCGCATAAGTCTAGCTTAAGCTAGATAGAAGATGAAGCCCACATTCGCGGCTCGCGAAATCGGAGCCTTTGAAGCCAAGAACACCTTGGGCACCCTCCTTGACCGGGTCGAACAAGGCGAGGAAATTGTCATCACCCGCCATGGGAAGCCCGTGGCCCGGCTGGTGCCCGAGCACGGAGCGCCGAGCCAGGATCAAGTACGGGCGGCCTTCGATCGTCTCCGCGAGCGCGCGCGAAAGCTGGCACACGACAATCCCGACAATCCCGCCTTCGATTGGGAGGAAGTGAAAAAGCTTCGCGACGAAGGCCGACGATGAGCGCGACAGGCAATCATGGACGCCAAGCATGAACCTGGTGCTGGACAGTTCCATCGCTCTGGCATGGACGTACGCCGACGAAGCGGCTGACGCCATTCTGCACGTCTTCGATGACGTAAGAGCGAACGGCGCATGGGTGCCGGCACTGTGGCGCTGGGAAGTAGCGAACGTGCTTCAGGCAAATGTATTACGCGGCCGGCATTCCGCAGACTTTCGCGACGCTGCGTTGTCCGCATTAGCCATCGCCCCGATCAAAGTCGATCGCGAAGCCGAACAACAGGCCTGGAGGGCGACCCTCCACCTGGCTCAGCGACACCGGCTCACTGTCTACGATGCTTCGTACCTTGAGATTGCATTGCGGCGACGAGTTGCTCTGGCCACACTCGATCGCCAACTGCGCACAGCTGCGGAAAAGGAAGGACTTCACTTGCTGGGAATGTGATTCGTAGAAGCGATTCGTGTTCAGTCACAACCCGAGATCGAGATTCGCTGCATCAATAAACGCCCGAAAATCTCTATCCCTGGTCAACAGAGGAACCCCGCCATCAACACAGCTTTGCGCGATCAAAGCGTCGCCTAGTCGTGCCTTTCTTCGCTTCGCCAGCACCTTCGCCCGCAGTGTTCCCGTTCTCTGCCAATAATCGGGCCGCAGCTTGATCATTGGCACCTCAAGCAACGTTTCTGCGACATCAGGGGGAAGGCCGGGATCGCTCAAAAGCTCGGTCAGCACTGCAGGCACCATCTGGACCTGGCGGTCATCGAGGGCCTTGTCGAGCAACTCCACGTCTGTGCCCTGTTCGCCTTGCAGGAAGGCAATCCAGGTGCTCGTATCGGCTGCAATCATGGATCAGCGATCGGCCTTCAGATCGGCCAGCGTTCGTGTGAAGCGCACCTTGCCGCGTAATTGCCTGAGACGTTTGTAGGTTTGCGAAGCTGCTACCAGTTCAAGTCCCGCCCGGATGGTCTGGGTAATGCCACTGCCGGTGGCTTGTTGCGCCTTTGCGAGCAGCGGTGCAGGGAGTTCAACCGTGATTTTCCGGGGGTTGTTCACGGCAATTATTATACCATATTAGATACCAGTATTGAGTATGGTGTAGTTTAAGTGCACGTACGGGGTGGCCGAAGGCATTCGGTTTTCGAAAATGGATTGGTTTGTCGTCCGCGAAAAGGGGTCAAAATCCCCGCGCGGTCTCGCAAAGAAGGCGAGACGAGGACGCGGCACCTCTTCCCTGGGTCGCAGCGAAAGGCCCGGCCAGCTCCCACTCAACTCCGTGGGTACAGTGAGTGTTATGCGCAGTAAATTACCGCGCTATCCGGTCACGTTTATGGTGATCGTAGCGCTTAGATTCGTGCCGTAGGTAATTGTGACGGTATACGTGCCCGCCGTCGTGCCCTGGTCGACAGTGCAAACCGCTGGCGACGAACTATTGTCGCAGCTTATGCCCGTAGGCGCGTTCACAACTGTCCAAGTCGCGGTCGTGGTGAGGTCGTTTTCCGTGCCGCTGCTGGAGCCTTGAGCAATAAAGTTCTGTGTCACCTCAGTGTTCGTAACATTCGGGCTCCAAGTAAGCGCCGAACTTCCGCTCGAACAGGAAGTAGTGGCACCAAAGGAACCCTCACAAACTTGGAAGTTGGTAACGTTGCTGAGAACGACGGTTGCTGTTGTCGTACCGGTGATGGCGCCGGAGGCAGCGGTAATGGTTGCCGAGCCCTCGGCAACGCCGGTAAGCAACCCGCCGGTTGTGATGGTAGCTGTTGACGTGTCTGAACTCGACCAGCAAACCGTATTCCCGCTGCAACTTGTGCCGCCCGCTAACGTCGCTGTGGTGCCGTCCTGGTAGGTTGCGGTCGCCGTCATCTGTTGGGTCGCGCCCTGGCTGACACTCGGGGTGGGGGGATCAACAGTGATGGTGGAAATGGTTGGGTTCACAAAGAACCCTCTGCAGCTGATGGCCAAAGCGAGCGTCAGCAGCGCAGCGATCACACCAGCAACACGGAGTTTGCCTCTTTTAGATGACACCATAATGATGCGGATATTCCTCGATCGAACTTGCGGCGCTATTAAATAGAAATCGGTTCCAAAAATTGTAGCAGAGAAGCTTACAATCGCCAGAGTACCCTGCACTTCCGTACCCACCCCGAACCAGCGTGGCTAATGCCGTTTCCATGCCGTAGAACGCTCGAATGTTCACGGCTTGCGCGCAAAAATCAACGGAGGTTATCGGCTCAGACCCAATACTGATGAAAAGGCCAGGGTTCGAGCCAAACCCTGGCCGCTCGACGACTGGCGCAACCCGTTAGCGGTCTTTTTCATGCTCCTCTTTCGGAGGATTGCCATGCTGCGCCGGCTTCGATTGATTCGCCGGCTTCGCTTCCCTTGCAGGTTTCGACTCCCGCTCAGCGGGACGTGTATTCTGCGCCGGACGCGAGTTGCTTTCTGTTCGGTTACCCGCGTTATTTTCGCGGTTTGCAGCGTTCATCGGACGTCCGCCGTTGTTGCGCGATTCTGCAGGCGCAGAGGCTCGGGCCTCACGCGGCGAAATCGCCGGAGCATGATAGGGCGCTCCTGCCGACCGGGACGCAACCACGCCGCGTCCGCTGAAATCGCCCGGCCGCGCGGTAGCTGCCACTCTCGGTGCACCGTGGTTCACTGAAGCAAAATTCGAACGGTCCTGATGCGCCAGGTGTTCCTGTTGGGTCTGCGCCGCGAGTGCGGCCTGATGCGGCTCTCGCGCGTACGCTACTTCCTGGGCGGTCGGACGGGCAACGACTCCACCCTCGCCGCCGTTGAATGCAACGTGCGATGTGTTATTTACGATGACGGTGCGGTTCACGTAGACATCGGTAACGTGAACCGTATCGACGCGCACGACTGCGGTGTTGTAGAAGAACGCTCCGCCGCGCCATTCGCCGCCGACAAAGCCGGCGCCTCCGTAACCGAATCCGTAATTAATTCCGCCGTAGAAGCCGACGTGTGGTCCCCAATAGCCCGCGTTCCAAACGTAGGCACCGTTGACCCAACCCCAGTAGCCGGGCGTCCACAACATACCCACGGGAGCCACTACCCACGTGCCGGGCACCCAGTAATAGCCATCGTCGTCATCCCACGCCCAGTAGCCAGGCGTCCACAAATAGCCGGGTCCGGGGCAAAGCGGTTGCTCGTAAACCGGCAGCGCCGGCGGGCCAATGCGTACAGAGATGCCTAGGGCAATTTGGGCGGAAGATGGAGTAGAAACCACCGCCGGAATAATCATCAGCAAAACTGCTAAAGCAAGAAAACGAAATGCAGAGTGAGTTCTCATCGTGTTCCTCGCGCCCGAGATTCGGGTCGACTATGTAAACACTTTTTCACGAAATATGTTGCTGGCAAGTAACTCCTTTGAAAAGTGGGAAGTGCAGTTTCTCTAATGTGAAACCCGGAGACGACTAAAAGCAAGGTGCCGAAAGGGCGTGAAGCAATAGTCCAAATTCAGCACTTAGGACATGAGGTTTCGCGGAGGGAGCAAAACTTCAATTCGCCTTTTTGCGGGCAATGCGTTCATCGATGGGCTTGCGGCCGGCGAAGCCTTCTTCGGTACCGTGCCAGTGGGTGATGGCAGGCTCTCCCATTTTCCAGCAGAGCAGGACCACACTGCCGTCGACCTCGCAGGGAAAATCAAGCAGGCCGATATCGAGATCTTTCACTTGCACACCGATGGAATCGATCTCAGCGATGGCGTCTTTGGCGCGCTGCTCGGCCCGCGCTCGTTCGGCCTTGCGGCGGGCGACGGAGACTACGTCAACGCGCGTGCCTCCGTTCGTGAAAACACGCTTGCTCAGCGCTTGCATCTCCGCTTCAACCTCTTCCATCGTCTTTTTGCTCTTGATAGCTGTGGCAAGCAGCGACTCAAGCACGGGAAGAAGCGATTGCGCCTCGTCGAGTGTGAAAGTGCGTTCTGACATGGGAACCAACTTTATTGTAGCGCAAAACTAACGAATAGCACCCGGCGATTACCGACTTCTGCCATGCGAGGGATCTGGTGACGTCGCCGTATTCACGTCAACATGGAGCCCAACTTGGGCAGGAATTCCCGGCGTATAGCAATCACCATCGCGATTGTAGTTTGTGCAGTGCGCACCTACATCTTTGCGCCGCGGCGATTGGGCAAACTGCCAGATTTCGGCGAAGCGAACTCC
>JASIEN010000365.1 GCA_030045935.1 Candidatus Sulfotelmatobacter sp. | reverse complement strand
GATGATGGGTGCGCTCCTGGAAGAGACTGAGTGTCTGGACGTGCGAACAGCGTTAAAGGTGTTGCAAGATAAAGTGAAGAAGCTCGAATTACTGGAGATCGATCGCAAGGCTCTTGCTGCCGGCCAACTGTTCATCGACGCACATGCACATGTCGGAGCAGTGAGTCAGCCGGACGGCTTCGCCTAGACGGAAAGTTTAGGCGTCGTTTCACCTCGTGGAACTCTGCCTCTTCGGTGTAGTGCGTTTTCATTATTCGACAGCGAAAGACATGCTTTGTTTCGTACGCCATTGCTGGACGGAAATAAACTGTCCATAATTACCCGCACTCAGAATCTTCCATCTAAGTTGTTCATTTCTATAAAGATCGGCAGCCAGATGAATCACGATTAATGGTGACTGCGGTCACTGCGTTATTGCTGCGGCACGTAGAGAATCACAACTGGCGACGATTGTGTTGCTGCGTTATTGAACATAAGTTTCCAAGGGCGTTTCAAGGTCTGTTCGGTTTTGCGGCGAGCGCAGGACCTATATAAGAGCCGTTGCTCATTATTGCAGCACGAAATCATAGGAGAGGAAAAACGAGTCATGAAGACGACGAAGCTGATAGCTCTGGTGGTAGCCATCGCAGTAAGCCTGTTCGTTCTAATTCCCAGCCTGTCGTGGGCAGCCGATGAGGGAGCTGCCATCTACAAGACAAAGTGCGCAGCCTGCCACGGTGCTGATGCGGCCGGCAAACCCGCAGCCAAAATTCCCAGACTGATTGGCGAGGAGACCAAGAAGGCGTCCGATGCAGACCTGAGCAAGTCGATCACCGGCACGGCAAAACATCCAGCCGGCGTGAAGGGTTTGTCGGAGGATGAGGTCAAAGCAGTCGTGGCCTACGTTCGCAGCCTTCAGAAGTAAGTCAGCGCAGCTATCGTCTGTTCCTCTTTGCGCGTGGGCCGCACGCGAACCAGCAGCGGCACAGGAATGCGGGAGAGTGAGCATGAGGACCTCCAGCTCAATTCGGCGGATGGGAAGACAAGCCTGCCGAGTCATGATTAGCTGGTCATCCCGCCCTCCCCGCTTTGCCAGATGGAACAGACCACCGGGGCCCGAATGCTCACCACTTCGGCCCCGGTTAATTTTTTCGGGGCGGCTTGCAGAGGTTGCCCTGACATTGCCGAAGCCTGTCGCACGCCGTTTTCTACGGCCCGCCTGCACAAGCGCAAGCTTTTGCGCCGCCGAAAGGTGCAATCATGAGCAAAGCAATCTTATATGACGCAACCATGTGCATCGGGTGCAAGCAATGTGAAAGCGCCTGTGCTCAGCAGAATAGTCTTCCTTATAACGACAGCGTAGCCGCAGAGCCGGTCCAATCGGCGCACAAGTGGACGGTCGTATTAACCAAAGACGACAAGTTCATGCGCCGCCTGTGCATGCACTGCGAAAAACCCGCGTGCGCCTCCGCCTGCCCGGTTGGGGCGTTGCACAAAACCAAACCCGGTCCCGTCGTCTACGACGTTTGGAAGTGCATCGGCTGCCGCTACTGCATGGTGGCGTGTCCTTTCAGCCAGCCGAAATACGAATGGGGATCTCTGAACCCGCGCGTGCGTAAATGCATCATGTGCCCCGACCGGCTTGCCGCGGGCAAGCAAACGGCCTGCGCCGAAATTTGCCCCACCGGCGCGACCAAGTTCGGAGATCGCGATGACCTGTTGAGAGAAGCCAGGGAGCGAATCCGCCAGAATCCCGGCACTTATCTCGACCGCATTTATGGCTATAACGAAGTAGGCGGCACGAGCGTCCTGATTCTCTCCAGCCAGAAAGTTGAGGATTACGGCTATCCGGCGTCCGCCAAGATCGGCGACACTCCCCTGCCCGAATACACAGGCCGAGTGATGGAGCGAGTGCCCGATTTCATTCCCGTCTGGACCCTGGTGTTGGGTGGCATTTACTGGATCTCGCATCGCCGCGAAGAAGTTGCTGCCGCAGAAGCCGAAGAAGAACAAGCGAAAAAGACGCAGAACGGAGGTGCGCGATGAAAATCAAATTCACTTTTTGGCGGGCAGTGTTCGCGGTCATCATGATCGCGGGCATGTACTCCACTTACGTCCGCTATTTTCATGGCCTGGGCGCATCCACGAATATGACCGACCAGTTCCCTTGGGGATTCTGGATCGGCTTCGACTGTTTGTGCGGCGTGATGCTGGCCGCCGGTGGATTCTGCATAGTGGGCGCGGTATATCTGTTCAACGTCGAGAGCCTGCACAGCGTAGTTCGTCCCGCCGTCTTAACTGCATTCTTAGGCTATTTGCTTTTCATCGTGGGGCTGCTCTTCGACCTTGGCCGTCCCTGGTTCATCTGGCACCAGCTCATTTATATGAACCCGCATTCGGTGATGTTTGAAGTCGGCATGTGCGTGATGACTTATACGACCGTGCTCTTCTTCGAATTTCTGCCAAATGTATTTGAACGCTTCAACCTCAGGCAGCCGATCAAATGGATCAAGCGAATTTATCCCGTGCTCATCGTACTTGGCATTCTTCTTTCCACCTTGCACCAGAGCTCGCTCGGATCGCTGTACCTCATCATGCCAAGCAAGCTGCATCCGTTCTGGTACTCGCCCGCGCTGCCATTTTTCTTCTTTGGCTCAGCGGTTGCCGTGGGACTGGCGATGACGATCTTCGAATCGACGCAGAGCGCCAAAGCGATGGGACGCCATCTCGAATCCAAAGTGCTGGTGCAACTCGGCGGCGCATTACTCGTTGCGCTTTGGATGAACGCTCTTTTGCGCCTTGAAGATTACTGGCATCGGGACATGCTCAGGCAGATCCTCAAGCCTGGCTACGAAGCTTATTTTCTGTGGGTGGAGCTGCTGCTGGCCTTCGTGATTCCGATCACGATGCTCAGCTTCAAGAAAGTCAGACTCTCGCCGCAGGGATTGTACCTGGCATCGATCATCAGCCTTCTCGGCTTCATAACGAATCGCCTCAATGTAGCTCTAATCGGCTTCGAGACCTTCGTCGGTCATCACTATGTGCCTAAGTGGACCGAATTTTCAGTGACCCTGATGATCATCGCCATGGGCTTCTTCCTGTTCGCGGTTGCGGTGAGGTACTTGCCGATCTTTCCCGCGCAGGAGCATGCGGTGGTGCAAACTGTCCGCCAGCCCGTGGCTGGGCCGGCGCTGGGCGAAGCGGTGTTAAATGCGGGAGACTAAATCAACCCGCGACGGTCTGCGGTGGCAGCGGTTCACCGGCAGCATCGGCGCAAAGTTGATTGGGCTGTTGCTGACGGTGATGCTGGTGATCTTCGCGCTTCTCGGATATTTGAATATCCGGTTGCACCGCCAGCACCTGGAGGCGGCGGCGCTGCTCAGCGCCGAGCGGGTCAGCGACATCATCCGTCGCAGTGCCACGTATTACATGCTGCGCAACGATCGCGAGGGGCTCTACCACACGATACAGACCATCGCTGACCAGCCGGGCATCGTGAAAATTCGGATCTTCGATCAGGAGGGACGGATCCGCTATTCCACCGATCCCGCCGAAGTCAGCCACATCGTGAATAAAACCGCCGAGGCGTGTTATGTCTGCCACAATCAGTCGCAGCCGCTGGCGCGCCTCAATCGTCCCGATCGTTTCCGCATTTACCGCAGCAACGATCGGCATCGGGTGCTGGGAATCATCACGCCGATCGAAAACCAGCCGAGCTGCTCCAACGCAGACTGCCACGCTCATCCCGCCAGCCAGCAAGTGCTGGGCGTACTCGATTCGAACCTATCGCTGGCCCAGGCTGACGCGCAACTAGCCTCGAGCAGCACCCGCATGTTGACCTATACGGCAGCTGCGATGCTGATTGTGGCTGTGCTTAGTTGGATCTTCGTATGGCGCGTTGTTGTCCGCCCAATCCGCACATTGGAAGAGGGTACGGAGCATCTCTCGCAGGGCGATCTCGGCTACCAGATCGACGTGCAAGCGCAGGATGAAGTGGGTGACCTGGCTGCTTCGTTCAACAGCATGAGTTCGGAGTTACGTGCCGCGAACCAGCAGGTCGTCGATTGGGCAAAGACGCTCGAGGATCGCGTCGAACAAAAGACCAGGGAACTGAACAGCGCCCACGAACACGTCTTGCAGGTGGAGAAGATGGCGTCGCTGGGCAAGATGGCTGCGGTAGTCGCGCATGAAGTGAACAATCCACTTTCTGGAATTATGACTTACGCCAAACTGCTGCGAAAGTGGGTGGCCACGGGCCAGGCGGAGCACGAAAAGCAAGAAGAGGCAATGGAATGCCTCGATCTGATCGCCACAGAAAGCCGACGCTGCGGAGAACTGATCCACAACCTGCTGACACTTTCGCGCACCGCTCCTATGAATATCCAGTCCATCGATTTGCGCAAGGTCATCGACCGCGGCTTGCTTCTGGTGAAGCACCCGCTCGAGCTCGCGGGAATCGAGCTGCAGTTGAATGTTTCTCGCAATCTACCTTTCATCCCTTGCGACCCGGCGCAGATCGAACAGGTGCTGCTGGCGTTAATCATGAACGCGATTGACGCCATGCCGCACGGCGGCAATCTATGGATCTCAACCCGGCTGCGTCCTGACAAAGACGAGGTGCAAATCGAAGTTCGCGACGATGGCGTCGGTATTCCCCCCGATATTCTGCCGCACATTTTCGAACCATTCGTGACCACCAAGGAAAGTGGCCATGGAGTCGGCCTGGGTCTGGCAATCAGCCGGGGGATTATTGAGCGCCACGGAGGGCGCATCGAGGTCCAGTCGCGATTGGGCGAGGGCACCACATTCATTATGACTCTTCCGGTCCAGGGAGCGGAGCCGGTGCTGGCGGGCGCAGCCGGCGATGCTGCCATGAAGGTGAGGTGAAATCAAGTGAGCACACACGGAAAACTGCTGATTGTAGACGACGAACCGAGCGTGCGCGACTCGCTGAGCAAGTGGTTTCGGGAGGAAGGTTATGATGTCGCCACCACGGAGAACGCGAGCGACGCGCTTACCCTGCTGGCGCAACAGCGTTTTGATGCCGCTTTGATCGACATCAAAATGCACGGTACCGACGGCATCGAGTTGCAGCGGCGTGTGCACGAAATCGATCCCGAACTCGTGGTAATTATCATGACCGGCTACGCCTCGGTTGAGACCGCAGTAGCCGCTCTGAAAAACGGGGCATATGATTACGTCACCAAGCCCCTCGATCCCGACGACATTGCGCATCTAGTCAAGAACGCGCTGGCCCACAAACGCGTGGCGCAGGAGAATGCGCTTCTGCGCCAAACCGTCGCCGACGTAGCACATCCTGGCGATTTGATCGGCCAGAGCGCCGCCATGCGCAAAGTCTTCGAAGCCATCGAAACCGTTGGCCCAACAGACGCGACGGTGTTCATCACCGGCGAAAGTGGGACTGGCAAAGAACTTGTTGCCCGCGCCATTCACATGGCTAGCGCCAGAAAGTTTCATCCCATGGTTGCGATCCACTGCGGAGCGCTCACCGAAACTCTGCTGGAAAGCGAGCTCTTCGGCCACGAAAAGGGAGCATTCACCGGCGCGCAATATCGCAAGAAGGGCAAGTTCGAACTGGCCGAGGGTGGGACGGTCTTCCTTGATGAGATCGGCGACATCTCGCTGAAAACTCAGACGGACCTGCTGCGCGTGCTGCAAGAACGCGAAATCACCCGCGTGGGCGGTAACCAGGCCATCAAAGTCGATTTCCGGTGCATCGCCGCAACGAATAAGGATCTGGAGAAACTGATCGACGAAGGGAAATTCCGTCCCGACCTTTTTTACCGGCTGAATGTCTTCCGCATCGAGCTGCCGCCGCTGAGCGCAAGGCGCGAAGACATCCCTCTATTGGTTGATCATTTTGTTCACAAATTCTCCTTGGCCATGAATAAGCGCATTGCCCGGGTTTCGTCCGGCGCCATGACGCAATTGCAGCGCCAGCCCTGGGTGGGAAACGTTCGCGAGCTGGAAAATGCCGTGGAGCGGGCCATGGTCGTCGGCCAGGAGCCAGAGCTGCGCGAGACCGACTTCATCTTCAAGCTGCCGGGTGTGCAGCCTGCGGGCAGGAAACTCGAAGACATGGAGCGCGCCCACATTCTGCGCGTGCTCGACGAATGTGGAGGCAACCAGAGCCATGCGGCGGAGGTCCTCGACATCGACCGCGTCACGCTTTACCACAAACTGAAAAAGTACGGCTGGTCACGCTCTTCGATGAAGGCCGAAGAAGTTATCCGGTGATTGCCCGCCATGAAGTGGCTGCATCTGTTGCCGATCGGAAGCGTCAACCATGCACTGCTGCGCGATCTCGGCCCCGCGCTCGAGGAAGCTTTTGGCGTTACCTGCAGCACGCTTCCGGCGCGGCTGGATCCTGAGCCCGCTTTTCACGGCGAGCGCCAGCAATATCATTCCTCGGAAATTCTGCGTCACATGCGCAGCTTCCTCACCCCCGATTCCTGGCGCGTGCTGGGAGTGGCCGAGGTCGATCTCTACATCCCCATTCTTACTTTTGTTTTTGGCGAAGCACAGGTGGGAGGCCCTTGCGCGCTAATCTCCACCTATCGATTGCGGCAGGAATTCTACGGCCTTCCCTTCGACCTCGAGATTCTTCAGCAACGCATTATCAAGGAAGCTGTCCATGAGCTGGGCCACACTGTGAACCTGACTCACTGCGATGATTATCGCTGTGCTATGGCCTCGTCACATGCAGTGGAGTGGATTGATTTAAAAGAGAGCAAACTCTGCACCAGCTGCCGGAGAGTTGCGAGGTCAAAGCCGTCTTCACTGATACTCTGATTCCTTCTCCGATAGAAAATCGCTGTCCCCACTCTCAAGTGGGGACAGCTGAGCAGTTTGGAGTTACGAAAGGAAGAACTCTTTCGCAATGGGTAGCCATTTCTCATCCGGGACGTGGACAGAGATGTCATCTACGGCGGCGCCGCCATCCTGCGCAAACGTACCACACGTGGCAGCCGGCATCAGGCGTTGCAGGCGGCTGGCCGATTCTTCAGTCCACCAGCGGGCAAGCGATCCGCCGAGCAGGTTGCGGAAGCTGGTTTTGGCATCCGGCGCCTGAACGGTAAGCAGCCATCCATCACCGTAAGGATCGTTCAGTGCGAGTGTGGGATTGCCAGCGACGAATTCATTGATATCAGACACTGTGCCCTCGACGGGAGAAATCATGTCGACGGCGCACCCGTCGCGATGCAGTGTGCACATTTTCTGTCCCTGACGAATCCATGCGCCGCGAGCCGGGAGCGTGATGCTCCCCACTTTGCCGGTAAGTTTGGAAGCAAAATCGTCCATGCCGACGCGCACCAGATTGGGGCTCTCGCTCAATGCCCAGGTATGGCCGGGATGATAACGCAGATTTTCGGGCACTTCGAATCCGGCGACCAGCGCGGGTTTCAGGCGCGGCACGGCGGCCGTTTTGGCCGCCGTTGCCTCGAGTCCCGGTTTCACGGTTTCGTGACGAGTGCGGAAGTAATCGATCAGTAAGAAGATTACGAATGTTGAGAGAACCAGTATGACTGTCATAAGTCACCTCGCCGGAGGGCCGCTCTTGTGTCCTTATCTTTGGCTGCCGCTCTCGCCCCTTCTAAAGGCAATTCACGAGCCACACCCCCTCGGAATACCGGCGAAACGCGGCCCTGAGCCGGATGTTGTGCAAATAAAAGGAGATAGTCGCAGAGGGAGCCTGAGCATTTAGATCTCGCGTTGTTGAGGTCAGCAACGTCGTTGATGAATGCGGCAACAGCAAAAGCTGCCATTGATCTTCGGAAGCAGCACATCGATGAGAATATCAGCGCAGTATCAATCGGTTACGCGGCCTCGACTCAGCAGCGCATTTCGCAACAACCACGCGGAGGAACGCAACAGCCCTGAAAATCCGCAGGGAGGGCAGACCTAGTTGACTCGGCCGAAGCAAGTTTCTGCAGTTTGAAGATTCCAAGAACTTTTGCGAATCGAAGGTCACAGTCATTTGCTGCACTGGTTTCCCAAGAAGCTGAAGCAAAAGTACTGGAACAACCTGTGCTGAAGGCCTGAAGTTCCGCCCAGCGAAGCCGATATAAGAGGGAGAAACCGTGGTCTCTTAGGGATGGTATTTAAGACCTCAATGAAACGATACAGCTAACCCGGCAAGAGAAAAATGAGTATTCCTTCATGAACAGCTTACGTGCTCTTATCGTGGACGATTCCTCGGTCATGCGCAAGATTGTGGAACGATCCTTGCGCCAGGCGGGTCTCGATCTGAATCAGGTGCTGGAGGCTGGAAACGGGGCCGAAGCTTT
This sequence comes from Candidatus Sulfotelmatobacter sp., assembly GCA_030045935.1. Classification (GTDB taxonomy): domain Bacteria; phylum Acidobacteriota; class Terriglobia; order Terriglobales; family Acidobacteriaceae; genus Sulfotelmatobacter. The sequence continues at coordinate 1,298 of JASIEN010000365.1, read as the reverse complement.
GGCTGTACTTCAGGAGCAGCAAGTCGATCTGATTCTCTGTGACATCAACATGCCGGTGATGGATGGGCTGGAGTTCATCAAGCAGTTGGGCGCAGTGGAAAAAGCCAAAGGGGTGCCCGTCATCATGATCACGACAGAGGGCAGCGAATCACATGTGGTCCAAGCGCTGTCGAACGGAGCGCGCGGGTACATCCGAAAGCCGTTCACGCCGGAGCAGGTTAAGACCCAAGTGGTTCCAGTACTAGCAGGAAAATCATGAGCACAGCGAGTGAGTTGTTGGCCACAAGCGGCACCCGGGAACGATGGACCTCGCTGATGGAACTGGCGACGCGCGAAGTCTTCCAACTGATGCTGTCATCCGAGTTGAAGGCTGCCACGACGGAAGCGGACCCCTCGCAACCAGTGACCTCTATGGTCGGCCTGGCGGGACAGTTGTGCGGCGTGCTCAGCGTGCGTTGCGAAGAAAAGGCAGCGGTGCAGATGACATGCAAGATGCTGGGCGTGCCGGCGGACAAGGTCAGTGCCGAAATGCCTGATGCACTCGGAGAAATCTGTAACATGGTCGCCGGCAACTTCAAAAACAAAATTACCGGGCTGGGCGATGGTTGCATGCTTTCGCCCCCGACAGTGATCAGCGGCAGCGACTACACCACCTACTCGATCGCAGATAAACCCGCACTTGAAATCAGGCTTCTGTTTGAGGGCATGCCGCTGGTGGTGTCGCTGGAAATCCATAGTTGAGGAATCCGAGAGGCTGACGCTCCAAAAGGGAGATTAAGAAGCTGGCCCCGGACCTACGCGGGTTTCAGGGATGATTTTTGTCTGTTCCGTGAATAGGCGGTCAACCGGTGGTCTGAATTATTGCTGAAGGCGAATACCGTCCGTGTGTCGTTGCGAAGATTTCCCACTTCCGGCGTCGCGACTCCAACCTCCGTCTGCTTTGCGACGGCTCGAACAAACGATTCACTGACTGTGGCCTTTTCCGAAAATGATGTTTACCAGGGCAGCAATCTCATCCACCGCTTCGTCGAGTTCGAACGAAAAGCGGGCCAGGTCCATCTGATTAAGGGCTTGGTATTCCTGTGCCAGAATTGCCCACGCCGGGTCGTGAACCAAGTCGACCCGCCGCCGCTCGTAATAGCCATAGCCCAGATTACGCATGCGGCAGAGAAGGTCGCTGAGATGAACCAACGCGACCAGAGGCTGCGCTGAATCGCTCTGTTCGGGGTGGTGGTGGTGGGCAATCGCCTGAACCAAGTCATCTGCCAGGCACCAGCTTTGCGCGAGCGCAAGGCCAG
>JASIEN010000364.1 GCA_030045935.1 Candidatus Sulfotelmatobacter sp. | reverse complement strand
GAGCGTATCGTTACGCGATGCGTGTTGGGATCGACCGACTCATAGATTTTTGAAACCTTGCCCTTGTACACGCGGCCGTCGTAAGCCAAGACCTTCACTGCCACTGGCTGACCAAGATGAAAGAGCGCGCTCTCGCCTTCCGGCACATTCGCCAGCATCCACTTGAGATGCACATCGGCGACGGAGTAAGGTGCTGGTGGATTCCCCGGTTGCACGAAAAATCCTGGCTGCGCGTTTTTGTAGGTAATCTTGCCGCGAATGGGACTGCGCACTACGAGCGCAGGATCAATCTTGCGGGATGCGATCATCTGGTCAATTTCAGCGTCCGTTTTACCAAAGACGAGGACCGCATCCCGCGCTGCTTTGAGTGCGCCCTCGGCAGTTTGCTGATCTGAAGTGGCCTGTTCCAATTCTCTCTGAGGAACTCCAACGTCGGTTGTGTATAGATTCTTCGCGCGCGCCAGTTCTTTGGTGGTCAGTTCGTAGGTGGCGGCCGCGCCGATCAGAGTGGACTCCGCCTGGATAAGATCGGGGCTTTTGATTGTGTAGAGAGGCTCACCCTTCTGAACCTCGGCTCCGAGTTCCACGAATGTTCTGATGATTGTTCCCTGATAGGGTGGGAACACTTGTACTGACAGGTCTCCGTCATAATCGATATTGCCAACTGCTTCCTCGTCGAGGGGAAAAGCGTAGCTTCCCACAGGTTCAATCTTGATCGCATTCAATTGACTGGACGAGAGCTCTATCGTCGAGTCATTTTTCGATGAGTCGGCAGGCGGCGCATTGCCCGTTGCCTTCGCGCTCGCAGAACGGCCGCAGCTTGATAACAAAAGTTCCGACCCGATGGCTATCATCGCAATTACGGCGGTTGCCGCAGGAGCTCTCTTACGCACGTGTTGTGAAACTTTCATCGTGTTCATCTTTCATCGCTTCGCGTTCGAAACCTTCGCGCATCCACGATCTTCGAGACGCGATCTGCTTTCGGCCTTTGTCTTCACGCCCTTTGCCAAACGTGACCGAAACTCAATGAAACCGGCATCGAGCAAACCGAGACGCATGAGCCCACCGCATAAAACCATAGCCAAAAACGTAACGATTCCATGGTCTGATATTCAGGCGGATGCTCAAGCGACGATCCAAGCTTCGCCAGACAGACTGGGGGGACAATGTATCCTTGGTTATGGAGGAACTATCCCAGCTCCAGACTAAAAGCTGGCCGCCAAATGCACATCGTATCTTTCAGACTGGGAGACTATCGTTTGGACTCTTCGCGGCTATCTTTTGGCTAGTCGGAGCGAAAAACAGTTTCCATGCGCAGCCAAAATAGCGGAAGATCTAGACGCCGGATTATGAAAGATCTGCTGTCGATCTACGCGCCTGCCAATCGCACAAAAATGGTTGTTGTCGCTACCTTTCTGATCGCGGGAATCGCCGCGATCGACTGGTGGGCCATACATTACATTTCGCTGGGGTTTTTGTACTTATTTCCCATCATCATTCTCGGCGGGTTTCTCTCTCGCACGCAGATCATCGGCGTGGCTTTGGTTTGCGCGGTTCTGCAGGAGGCATTCAGCAACCTGCCGGAAAGCGAAGCTGTGAGCCGGCTGCTCTTTAGCTCTGCCGGATTTGTGGGTACAGGACTTTTCATTTCTGAGATGATCCGCAATCGGCGCATCGTGCTGCAACATGCAGAGGAACTGGAAGATCAAGTGAAGTTGCGGGAGGATGCCGAGCAGCAATTACGTTCGCTGGTTGAGAGCAGTCCGGCGGCGATTGTCACAATTGATGCCGAAGGCAAGGTGCTGCTGGCAAATGAAGCGGCGCAGCAGCTATTCTCTCCTAAAGGAGCTCCCCTGCAGGGACAACTGATTCGTTCCTATCTTCCCTCTCTGCGAACTGTGCTCAAAACCCAGTCGCCGCGCAGCTTTCGCACCACCCTTCAGTGCACTGGGCAAAGAGCTGACGGTGAAGTATTTCTTGCCGGCGTTTGGTTTTCAACCTACAAGACTATGTCAGGCCCGCGGCTGGCGGCCATCATTGTGGACCTCTCCGAGGACTTGCGCAATCGCGAAGATCTCAGCCTGGACCATCTCTTAAAGAATTCGAGAATCCTGATGAGCACTGTCGCTCATGAAATGCGCAACCTGAGCAGCGCAGTGCTTGTGGTCTATAAGAATCTTTCACGATTGAAGGAGCTTGACGCGAACGAAGATTTCAGGGCTCTGGGAGGGCTAATCCAAAGCTTGGAGAGAATGTCGGCGCTGGAGCTGGGCTCCACTCCGGCCCGCAACGGTGAGGTTGTAGAACTCACTTCAGTGCTCGACGAATTGCGAATCCTGATCGAAACCACCTATCACGAGTCGAACATTGACGTGCAGTGGCAGGTTGAGCAACAACTGCCTTTAGTCTGGGCTGACCGGTATGGATTGATTCAGGTGTTCCTGAACGTTGCTAAAAACAGCCAACGGGCTATGCTGTCGACAGAAACAAAACAACTTCGCATCACCGCATGCGAGGAAAATGGAAGAGTCGTAATCCGATTCGAAGATAGCGGCACAGGTGTCGCTGTGCCGGACGAGCTTTTCCGGCCATTTCAGCGAGGTGCGAAAGCGAGTGGACTCGGCCTGTACATCTCCCGGGCGATCATGCGCAGTTTTGGCGGCGAGCTTTCCTACGAACCAAGATCCCAAGGGTCATGCTTCGCTGTTGCTTTGCCTTTGCACGTCGCGGCAGTGGAGACGGTAAATGCCTAAAGCTGCGGAACAGACAGTACACATTTTGCTGCTGGACGATCATTCGCTATTTCGCGAGAGTGTAAGCCGGCTCCTGAACGCCGAGGCCGGCTTCGATGTTGTGGCTCACTGTGGAAGCATTGACCAGGCAATTCAAATCCTCAAGCGAAGTCCGATTGATGTGGTGCTTTTGGACTTCGATCTTGGTGAGCGCGACGGCCGCGAATTTATGCGGCTCGCGAAAGAACATGGATTTAAGGGAAAAGTTCTGCTGGTTACTGCGGGAGTAGATCCTGCAGCAGCGTCCGAACTCCTGCGCTCTGGCGTTGCTGGTGTTTTTCGTAAGCACGATTCCGCTGCGTTGCTGGCACAAGGAATTCGTGACGTGCTGGCCGGCAAGGTGTGGCTGGATCAACAGCAACTTCAGTCAATGCTGACGGCTGACGCGCCTGCCTCATCTTCTGAGCACAGCAAAACTAGAAAATTCACTGAACGCGAACGCCAGGTGCTTTCGTTCGTGTTTGAGGGTCTCGCAAACAAGGAAATCTCAACCCGAATCGGAGTCTCGGAAGCCTCAGTGAAGTCCACTCTTCAACAGCTCTTCTCCAAGACGGGCGTGCGTACCCGAAGTCAGTTGGTAAGAGTTGTTTTGGAACACTATCGGGACCAGATCTGAAATCACCCGCGCTTGGCATAACGATCACATCCGGCGTCAGATCGAGCGAAACTGTCCTATCGTCGTTTCAAAAGCCTGAGTCGTTAGCCGTTCGAGCGGCCATTTTCGCAACTCTTCTGAGAGCACCTCGATTCCCCATGGGCCGCGGTAGCCCGCGTCTTGCATCGCGGAGATAAAGCCCCGTACATCGAATTCTCCCTCACCGCAGAACCGGCGGTGGTTAACGGTATCCTCGTGCAAGCTCCAGGGACATTCAAACGTGCCATCGTTTAATTCGACGCTGATGACGTATTGCGAAGGGATACGACGGAGTTCATCATAAGGGATTTTCAGTTTCACGATATGCCAGGTATCGAAACAAATGCCACCGTTGCGGGCGCCAGCGCCTTCGACAAGCTTGAGTGAATCCTCGAGCGTTTGGATCATGGAAAAAGGCATTAGTTCGAACCCGACTTTAGTTCCGCGCTCTTGCGCTTCCGCGCACAACTCTGCGAAAGATTCGATCAAGCGCGGCAGGGGGGTCGCCGTCCGATAGAAATCGCCAACCTTTATATGATGTGTCGGCAAAGCTTCGGCAGCGTCGAGAAGCATTCGCTTGCAAACGTCGGATTGCTTCTTCCGCTCGCCTTCAAGAAACCAGTCGGTGAGAAATTCCAGTTCGAGGTGCTTGATCCCGTTATCGTCGAGAATCTGCTTCATCTCCTTTAGCGTTCGCGTGTGAAGGATGTGCTCAAGGTCGGCATGCCAGATTCCAAAGCCGGTGAACCCGGCTCTGGCAGCGGATTCTACGCGGTCGCGAAAATCGAAAGGGCTGAATTCCTTGTCGGTGTGAGGAAGTCCACAGGAAATGGTCCAATAGGAAGCGAGCAGATCAAGCTTGCTGTTCATGACACTCTTACGCGGCAACCGCATCGCGCGCCATTACGGCCTTTACAGCTTCTACGATCTTGTCTTCATTGGGGACAACGTAATTCTCCAGCGGCTCGCTGTAGGGAATGGGTGCGTCGAGGGCGGTCACCATTCGGAGTGCGTTCACAGATCCGACAGCATGTTCCGCGATCTCGCCCGCGATCACCGCAGCTGCGGAGGAATGCCGTGGTGCCTGATCGACCAGCACGACCCGGCCGGTCTTTTTCACGGAATTGACGATGGTCGTGACATCGAGTGGCGCGAGCGTTCGCGGGTCGACAACTTCGGCGCTAATTCCTTCCTCAGATAGCCGCTCAGCCGCAGCTAGCGCTTTCTTCACCATCCAGCCAATGGCCACAATCGTGACGTCGGTTCCACTGCGTTTGACGTCGGCAAGCCCGATCGGAACGATGTATTCGCCATCGGGTACTTCACCTTTGTCGAGCGTCAACATATAAGGATGCAGATAGACGACGGGGTTGTCGTCGCGAATGGCTGCGGCCATCAAGCCCTTGGCATCGGCCGGAGTGGATGGCACCACCACTTTCAAACCGGGGATGCCCATCATCGTGTGATAAATGCAGTTGGAGTGCTGACCCGCCCACCCCGCGCAGAAACCGTAGCCGGCTTTTAACACCACGGGCACATTGACTTGCCCGCCTGACATGTACCGCAATCGCGGGGCCTCGTTGATGACTTGATCAAAAGCGACCAGCATGAATTCGCTCATCCACAGCTCGACGATGGGACG
>JASIEN010000363.1 GCA_030045935.1 Candidatus Sulfotelmatobacter sp. | reverse complement strand
GCAAAGTGATGGCAGCACTCGACGCTGGCCGAAACGAAGTGTATGCGGCTGACTATGAATTGCCATTGAACACGGATCACGATCCGAACGAGCGGCTGGTGACCAGAAGCGATTTCCTCGATCAGGCAAAAGGATCGACTGTCGCCACGCCGGATTCCGCCATTGCCGGCGCAGCCAAAGCTGCCGGGTTGTCAGTTTCACTTCTACCCCTGATTTCCGCTGCCGAAGTCGCCCGGCTGGGCTGGCGCAAAATTTGCTCTGGAAAAACGGTATCGCCAGAGCAGCTGGAAGCAAACTACATCCGGCGCACCGAAAGAGAAATGCTTGAGAGAATCGGGCCCTAGCATGCGCGTGCGAATGGCAACTCGCACCGATGTGATGGCGATGGTGGAGATCGAGCGCGGCAGCCCCACTGCTACCAATTGGTCTCATAAACATTATGAGAGTCTTCTTAGAATGGAGGCTCCAGCCGCGAGCGGGTATTTCGTTGTTGTCGTCGAAAATGAATCGGCAGATGCCGATTCTCGCCTTCCAATTGTGGCGTATTTGGCCGCCCACCATGTTGATGAGGAGTGGGAGCTGCAATATATGGTCGTCGCCCCTGAATTTCAGCGCCAAGGTGTCGGGACGTATGCTCTGAAGGAGTTCATCGAACAGGTTCGGAAGAGAGGTGGCGCCCGGATTTTTCTCGAGGTCCGCGAATCCAATCGGGCCGCCCGGGCTTTGTACCGGAAGCTGGGATTCGAGGAAACAGGTTTACGTAAGAGTTACTACTCGAATCCGCCTGAGGATGCTATTATCTGCCGGCTTACGTTGTGAGGTGTTTTTCGGCACAAAATTGCACCAGAATTTGGCATTGAACCGATTTTGGTGCTGTGTTACGTTAACTTAAATCCCGGTTGGAGGTCTTCTGGATGATGACTCCGAGAGACGTGCTTCTGACCAGCCATGAGGAATTCCGCAAGTTGGCCCAGGAGCACATGCAGTACGCGACTCGCCTCGATTCTCTTACCCAAAAGCGTTATCTCAGCGAAGATGAAAAATTAGAGGAAGTGCGATTGAAGAAGCTCAAGCTGCGTCTGAAGGACCAGATGCAATCAATTGAGCGCCAATATCGTCAGCAGTTCGGAACGAATGTAGCTTAGCTCTTATTAGCCATTTGCGTGCGGCAGTTGCCGCGCGGGTATTTTTATTTCTGCGAGCAGGCGCTGATCAGGCGCCTTTCTTTTTGGCTTCAAATTCCGCAGCCGGTTCATTTCCGCCGAAACGTCCCGCCTTCGACCGTGCTCTATAATGAATTGTTCCCATGGTTCGCGACGGGTTTATTTACGCACTCGGGTTAGTTACGGTCGGTGTCCTGGTGGGCTGTCTGACGGCGCCTAGCTGGGCACTGATACCGCTGGCGTTGGCGCTTTTTTTCCTCTGGTTTTTCCGCGACCCCGAACGGCAGATTCCACAAACTCGCGGAGCCCTTGTTTCTCCCGCCGATGGAAAAGTCACCGCGGTCTGCGTGGTGAACGAAGGCGGCGAAACACGCAGCCGCGTCAGTATTTTCCTCAGTGTTTTCGATGTTCACGTGAACCGCTCGCCCATTGCGGGAGTGGTTCGCGAAATTCGATATCAACGCGGGAAATTCCTCAATGCGATGAATCAGGCCAGCGCCGAGCAGAATGAGCAGAACATCGTTACCGTGGAGGTTGATGGCCAGACCGTCGTTTTCAAACAGATTGCGGGGTTGCTGGCGCGAAGGATTGTATTTCATCCCAAGATGGGCGATCGGGTGGAACGGGGACAGCGCGTGGGACTGATCAAGTTTGGCTCGCGCGTAGACATACTATTCCACCCCGATGCGACGCTGCGAATAAAAGCGGGAGACCGCGTCCAGGGCGGATCGACCATTCTTGCTTACCTACCTGAGCAGCCGGAGTTGGCCACGGCGGGACAGCGTTTTGTTGCCGAAAGGACGCGCTGATGGATCAGCCCATTGTGACTCGGCAATCCGGACAACAGCGGCGTATGCGAAAAGGCATGTACATTCTGCCTTCGCTTTTCACCAGCGGAAATATGGCAGCGGGGTTTTATGCCATTGTGCAGGTTCTCTACTACGCGATCACAGATGAACCCTGGCATCTCGATCATGCCGCCATCGCAATCGGGTTTGCCGTACTCTTCGACGGACTGGATGGTTTCATTGCCCGCATGACCGGCACCAGCAGTGACTTCGGCAGGGAATTAGATTCCCTGGCCGACGTGATTACATTTGGGGTCGCACCTGCTATGCTCGCCTGGGCATGGGGTTTTCACGGCGTGCCGCCGGTACGGCTGACGGCGTGGCACATCAAATTGACCCAGTTGGGCGGCATTGCCTGTTTTCTTTTCCTGGTGGCCGGCGCTAGCCGCCTCGCCCGCTTCAACATCACCACGAACGCGCAGCCCTCGAATCCGGGACGGCCGGGGAAGAAATATTTTGTTGGCATGCCGATTCCTGCGGGGGCTGGCGTGATTGCCGCAGTTGTGCATTTCCAGGACGGCCAACCGATCCACTCCTGGTACACCGCATTGACTTGGGTAGCAATGGTGGCTACGGTCGGCTACCTGATGGTGAGTACCTGGCGCTTTTATAGTTTTAAAGGCATCGATTTCCGCTCTCGCCATCCCTTTCGTCTTATTATTCTGCTCGCCGCGCTGATTGCGGCAGTGGCCGCCTTTTCCGGGCCAGTGCTCTTTGCCGGGGCGATGCTTTACATGGTGTCGGGCGTGTTCTGGCGTTTGCAGTGGATTTTCCGTCGCCGCACCCCGCGTCCACCTCCGCCTTATCGGGAGGCATCACAAATTTCATGAGCAGTTCCTCTAAACTCGCGGTTCCATCCAGTCCGTCCACGGCGCGCGGTCTCTATCGGGTTGCGATTGTAGGCGGCGCAACTCTGAAAGGGAAAGAGGTCGCAGAAATCCTCAACGAGCGGAACTTTCCCGCTGTGGACGTGCGCCTGCTCGACGACGATGAATCTATCGGGCAGCTGGAAGCTACCGGCGATGAAATTAGTTTCATCCAGAGCGTGCGGGCCGAGCAGTTCGGCCATGTGGACTTTACTTTTTTCGCCTCAGACCCGGAGTGCACGCGCAACAACTGGAAACGCGCACGCGACGCAGGCAGCACGATTGTCGACCTTTCGGGGGCGTTGGAAGATGAACCGGGCGCGCAGGTTCGTTCTGCCTGGGTGGAGCGTGAGCGGGGCGAAATGTGGCAGCCGGAACTACAACCCGGGCCCTGCGTTGTGGCCCATCCCGCCGCAGTGGTATTAGCTTTATTGCTGATGCGTGCGCGGAAGGCGGGCAGCATCCGCAGCGCGGTGGCCACAATTTTTGAACCGGCTTCGGAGCAGGGACAGAAGGGCATGGACGAACTGCACCAGCAAACTGTCAATCTTCTCTCTTTTCAGCCGCTACCCAAAGACGTATTCGATGAACAGGTGGCATTCAATCTGCTGGCACGCTACGGGCCGCACTCTCCACTCTCGCTTGATTCCCAGGAAGCGCGCATCAGCGGGCATTATCGAAAAATTGCCGGGACAAATATCCTGCAACCAGCTCTCTTGCTTGTTCAGGCGCCGGTGTTCCATGGTCATGCGATCGCGGTGTTTCTCGAGATGGAGCAGCCCATCGATCGAGAGAAAATGTCTCAGGTTCTCGCCAGTGACCGTGTCACAGTAGCCTCAGCCGACTCCCCACTTTCCAATGTGAGCGCGGCTGGGCAGCCGAATATTCTTGTCTCCATCAAAAACGATTCGGCGCGGCCGCAAGGAATCTGGCTGTGGGCGGTTGCCGACAACCTGCGTATTGCAGCCATAAGCGCAGTAGAGTGCGCAGAGAGCATGATGGCGACCCGTCCGCTGGGAAAAATTCAATGAAAGCCGGCTGCATCTTATGGCTCGCGTGGCTGATGGTTGGCACGGGCTGCGGATACCATACGGCGGGACACTCCGTCCAGCTTCCGGAAAATGTCAAAACCATCGCCGTCCCCGCTTTCGTCAACGAATCCACCACGTATCGGATTGAACAGTTGCTTACCTCGTCGGTAGTGCGCGAATTTATTACACGTACACACTACCGAATTCTCAACAGTTCGAGCGATGATGCCGACGCGACGCTACGCGGCACCGTGCTTTCTACCTCAGCGTCGCCGCTGACATACAACTCCAGCACCGGGCAGGCCGCCAGCGTGCTGGTCGTGGTGAGCTTGAAAGTGTCATTGACTGATCGTAACGGCAAGGTGCTTTATCAGAACCCTTCGTATTTGTTTCGCGAACAGTACGAGGTTTCGCAGGATTTGGCCAGTTTTTTTGAGGAAGATTCCCCCGCTTTCCGGCGGCTATCGCAGGATTTCGCGCGTACACTGGTTTCCAACATTCTGGAAGGATTCTGATGGTAAAGTTGTCGTTGGTCGTTCGCCGTTAATCGTTCGCAATTCTCACAGCCGGTCGGCTTCAATCCAACAACGAGCGGCTAACGGCCAACGACGATTTATCATCCATGCGAGCTTTTGCCCAGGCCGATCGCTTTGTCAACGAGCTTGTCTCACGCAAGCTGCGGCCGGCGTACGTTTTTGTCGGCGACGAGGCTTTTTTCCGCAAACGCTTTCGCGATGTCATCCTCGAACACCTGGTTCCGGCCGATTTACGTGAATTCAGCTTGTTCGAATTCGATCTTGGGGAAACCGATATGGCCGAGATTCTCGACCGCGCTCGCACGCCCTCGCTGATGGCGCCGTTTCAGGTCTTCTTTGTTCGCGGCGTAAAAAATCTATACGGCCGAGGTTCCAATGACGAGAAGCTGGCTGCGATCGAAGAATACTGCAAGAACCCCAATCCCGATGCGCTTGTTATTTTTGTTGCCGACCATATCAGCATTCCGGCGGATGTTCGCCGGATGGAAATGCAGGACAAGGACCGTTACCAGCGCATCCGCGACACCATGGGTCAATACTGCGGAATTGTCGAACTGGCCCGCGTGGAAGAGGGCGAAGCGGTTCGCTGGGTCACAGATTATTGCGCCAGCCGCAGCGTGAAAATCGATGCCGATGGCGCCCGCGAACTGGTAGATGCGCTGGGCGGCGACATGATGATGATCTCGAACGAAATCGGAAAGCTGATGCTTTATGTTGGGGAGCGCAGGCGCATCACTCTGGGTGACGTAGAAACAATGGTGCTCGCGGCAAAGCAGCGCTCTCTCTATGAACTGACCGATGCTATCTCTTCGAAAGACCGGGTACGCGCCCTCGAAGTTCTCGACGCAATCCTCGCTTCCGGCGACGGCGAGGAGGCCGCCATCGGCCACGTCTACATGCTCGCCAAGACTTTCCGACAGATGCTGGTGATTCTCGAACGCAATGTTCGTGACCAGCGCATGTTGTGGGCAGCGCTCTGGCAGGGCTTCCGCGTACCGCCGTTCGCCGCTGACGACATCATCCGGCAGGCTCGCCGTTACAAATCGCGGCGCGATTTGACGCGCGCCATTCGCCTAGTCGCGAAAGCCGATCTGGCATTGCGATCCAATCCGGTCAGCAAGCGCATGGTGCTGGAACGCCTAGTGATGGACTTAACGACTGAGCCCAAACTCGAAGCGACGGGATGGATGCAGGAACAGTTGCCGGTGTAAAAGCAGTCCCAGTTGTCAGCTACCAGCGATCAGCAACTTAAAGTTTTGGTTGCCGCCGAACATCATAAACATCAAATGACCCACTCCTACCTCATCGGTATTCCCTGGTTCATCTTCACTGCCTATTGGATCATCAGTGCGCTTAAAACCAAGAGGACTCAAAAGAAAGAATCCTTCGCCTGGCGCTACGGCGTAATGTTCATTGAAGTCCTCGGCTTTGCGCTCCTCTCGAGCGGCGACGCCAACATCGGCGTACTCGGGCGCCGCATTTTCCCGCGCACGTATGCCCTCAGCATCGTTAGCGTCATTCTCGTCTGGGCTGGCGTTGGGCTTGCAATCTGGGCGCGCTGGCATTTGGGAGAGTATTGGAGCGGGCGCATTACGCTCAAGGAAGGCCACAAGCTTATTCGCACCGGCCCTTATGCGCGGCTACGGCATCCAATTTATTCAGGGTTAGACCTGGCGGCGATTGGCACGGCGCTGGGAATTGACCGCTGGCGATGCGCGGTTGGGGTATGCGTCATCATCCTGGGTTTTGTGATCAAGGCGAAGCGTGAAGAAGCGTTGCTGGCCGGCCAATTCGGCGAAGAATTTCAGGCGCATCTCCGCCAGACCGGATTCCTGCTTCCCCATTTCTGAGAGGTCGAGGCGCCCGGCTACTTCATCGCGCTAACACGCGCCCCAAGCCGCGATTTATAGCGCGAGGCCGTATTCTCGTGCAGCGTTCCTTTCTGAATGGCTTTGTCAAGCGCGGAAACGGTTTGCCCATAGGTTTGCTCAGCGGCTTGCTTGTC
>JASIEN010000031.1 GCA_030045935.1 Candidatus Sulfotelmatobacter sp. | reverse complement strand
GAGACCTTTGTGGAATCGTTGATTTTTGACTGAGGAACCAGGATGAGTGACAAGAAGGAATATCGCGGTTCGATCCACCAGCAGCAGAAAAATCTGATGCTCGCCTGGTACGACCAACTGGATCGCGCAGCCAATACCGGCGAGCCGCCGACTGTTTCCATGATGATCTCCGGCAACTGCGTTGAACTGCTGGAAGGCTTCGGCGCCGTCCCGATCTATCCGGAGGTCAATGCTCTACAGCTTGCGATTCGTCACCAGTCGCTCGACCCCATCCTGGCGGCGGAGGATCTGGGCTACGCCGCCGATAACTGTGCCTACGTGAAAGCCGATATTGGCTGCATTCTGAAAGGCATCACACCGACTGGCGGCAAACTGCCAACGCCTACGCTCATCCTCTGCAACTTCGTTGGCTGCAACACTTACCTGAAGTGGTTCGAGCACACTGCCAAACTACAGAAAGCGCCGTTGTACGTAATCGACGTGCCTTTCATGCGCGCCGAAACGCCGTCGCGATCAGATATCGAATACGTCGTCAAACAGTTGCAAGAGGCAGTGAAAATGCTTGAGCAGCTCACCGGCCGCAAGTTCAATCACGATCGGTTTCGGCAGGCTGTGGAATGTTCCAGCCGCTCGGAAGAGTTGTGGTCGCAGATCAAGCATCTGGCGCGGCGATCGCCCTCACCCTTCGACGCCTACTTCGATGCTATCACTCTGATGGGACCTCTTTATGTCTATCGCGCCCGGCCTGAGGGCGTGGAATTTTTTGAGGCCGCGTTGGCCGAGTTGCAGGCCAAATCGGATGCCGGCAAAGGAGTGTACGAACAGGAACATTTTCGTCTGGTGATGGAAGGCCCGCCGCCGTATCCATACTTCCGGACCTTCCGCGACATGTTCGCCAAATGGCAGGCATGCGCTGTGGCTTCGACCTATTCGACGGTGGGCGGACTGTGGGAATTCGGCTTTCGCCACGATCCGGATAAACCGTTCGAATCCGTGGCCCTGCACATGATCGCGCAGAACGTGACCAACCGGAATTTTCTGCAGCGCTACGAGCAGATTCGCCGCTACGTCGAAGATTGGAATGCCGACGGACTGATCATCCATTTCGTAAAAAGCTGCCGGCTGTTTTCCGCCGGGCAGGGCGACATGCGCGATTACTTCACCAAGCAACTGGGCGTGCCAACTTTATATATCGAGTCTGACTTGGAAGACCCGCGTTATTTCGCCGAGGCGCAAACCAAGAACAGAATTGATGCATTCTTCGAGGCCTTGGAGCACGCCAAGGCGACTGCTGCCGTCCGGGCGTAACGAAAGGAGAACATGCGAATCGCAGCCGGAGTCGATGTCGGTTCCACTCAGACCAAAGCGGTCATCATGTCCGATAACGGCGGCCTGAACATACTAGCGCGAGCTCTCGTGGATACTGGCGCGAACGTGCAGCGCGCCGCCGAACGTGCTTTCGACACTTGCTGCCAGCAGGCCGGATTGCACAGTGGCGATGTGGGTTTCGTGGTCGGCACTGGTTATGGCCGTTACAAGATCGCATTCGGCAACACGCAGATGACCGAGATCACCTGCCACGCGAAGGGCGCCAGCTTTCTTTGTCCCGGTACGCGCACAGTCATTGATATGGGCGGGCAGGATTCGAAAGCCATCAGCGTTGGCGCCGGCGGTGAAGTTCTCGATTTCGTCATGAATGACAAGTGCGCTGCCGGCACGGGACGCTTTCTCGCCAATGCTGCCGAGGTCATGGGCATCAGCCTGGATGAGATCGGACCGCTGTCATTGCAAGCGAAACACCCCGTGAAAATTGCGACGGTCTGCACGGTCTTCGTCGAGTCGGACATTCTTTCTTACCTTGCTCAAGGCAAGAGCGGGGAAGACATTCTTGGGGGTGTGCACACTGCCATTGCCAAGCGCACTCTCTCGCTGGCGCGCCGCCTCACCATCGAGCCTGAAATCACCATGACGGGCGGGGTGGCGCGCAACATCGGCATGGTGCACGCGCTTGAAGAAGTCATCGGGCGCAAAATGCTTGTCAGCCCTGACGCTCAATTCATTGGCGCTGTGGGTGCTGCTTTGTTCGCTCTGGAAAAACTTGGCCAGATCTTCGAATTCGGCATTTGGAGGGGAGATCATGCCATTTCTGGCGGGCATTGATTGCGGAACCAGTTTCACCAAAGCCGTCGTGCTATCCGACGACAACGGCCAGCCTCGGGTTCTGGGCAAGGGCCGGACGCGCAGCGGCGTGAAAGTGGATGAAGCCGCCAACGCCGCGCTGGGAGAAGCGTTGGCGCAGGCCGGACTTGAGCGGCACCGGATCGAATACATCGCTGCCACCGGCTTCGGCCGTTATGGCGTCAGCTTCCGCGACATTCAAGTGACGGAAATCACCAGTGCGGCGCGCGGCGCTCATTTCGTGGTTCCGCAAAGCAGCGCCATCCTTGATATCGGCGGTCAGTGCACCCGCGCAATCAGCACCACCGAAACCGGCCGCGTTAAGGTATTCAAGAGCAACGACAAGTGCGCTGCCGGCTCAGGCATGTTCATCCAGCGCGCCGCCAAGTATCTGGAAGTGCGGCTGGAGGACGTGGGTGAGCTTTCTTTGCGGGCCACCCATCCGCAGCCG
>JASIEN010000362.1 GCA_030045935.1 Candidatus Sulfotelmatobacter sp. | reverse complement strand
TCCAAGCGGCGCGCGGACATGGAGGCCGTCATCCAAAGGCTGTCAAATGAAAAAGAGTTTCCCGAAGGCCATCTTGTCGCAGGGGATTTTTTCCTCTTCCGCCTGCGCGAATTTGATCGCGCGGAGGAACAATATAACGCGGCGATCAAAGCCTTCCCGAAAGATAAAGCAGTGTATCAAAAGCGGCTGGTGGAGTTGTACGCCAGCACCGGCCGCGGCGCTGAAGCCAACCGGCTACTGGCCGGAATTCTGAAGGAGAATTCCAAGGACAGCGATGCCATCGCCATGCGAGCAGCGCTGGCAGTGACGAGCGGCGATAAGCGGCAAGTCGACGGTGCCGCCAACGACCTCCAGGCGCTGGTGACCAAAAATCCGAACAACCACATCCTGCGGTACAGTCTGGCCCGCGCGCTGATCGCCAAGGGCGATCTGGAGCAAGCGCGGCTCCAACTCGAAGAAGCCATCCGCCTGCGCCCGGATTACATCGTGGCGCGCGAGTTGTTGGCGCGGGTGCAAGTCTCCCGCGGCGACTCCGGTGCCGCGCTCAAGGCCGCCAACGATCTCCTCGCTATCGATCGAAATAATCTGCAAGCGCACCTGGTGCGCTCTACCAGCTTGCTCGGCCTGGGACAGCGAGACGAAGCGAAACAAGAGTTGAACTTCATCACCAAGAACTATCCTCAGAACGTCGACGCGCGCTTTCAGGTGGGATATCTGGCGTGGGTACAAAAGGATTATCCGCAAGCCGAGCGGATTTTTGCGGATCTCCATAACGCCGACCCCAAGAATCTGCGAGGCTTAATCGGAATTGTGGAGACGCTGGCCAGCGAAGACCGGATGAATCAGGCGATCGAAGAGGCCAACAGAGCCGTCGCCGCCGAGCCGGAGCGTCCTGAGGTCCGGCTGGTCCTCGCCAATTTGCAGGTCCGGGATAAACAATTCGATCAAGCCATCCAAAATTTTCAAATCTTATTGAATAAACAACCGGCTTCCGGGGATCTTCTCTTCCGCCTCGGCGAGACGTATCGCTTAAAGGGCGATGTGAACTCCGCTCTCGACGCATTCCGTCGCTCCAGCCAGGCTGCGCCTAGCGACACCGCCGCGCTGCTCGAGCTTGGCATGCTGATGGATGGCACAGGCCATGCGGATCAAGCCCAGCCGATCTATGAACAGATTTTGAAGATCCGGCCGGATAACGCGGTGGCACTCAACAATCTGGCCTTTATTAAGGCGGAAAAGGGAGTGGATCTGGATGAGGCGCTGACTATGGCCCAAAGAGCGCTCCAGCAGAGACCCAACTCGACTGATTTCGCCGATACGCTAGGCTGGGTTTACGTTCGGAAGAACGTCAGCGACCAAGCCGTGAAAATATTTGCCGATCTGATCTCCAAACAGCCGTCCAATCCCACGTTTCATTACCATTACGCAATGGCGCTGCTGCTGAAGGGCGACAGGCCCTCCGCCCGCCGCGAATTGGAGACCGCGAGTCGCAACCATCCTTCGCAACAGGAGATAACAAAGATTCAGGACGCTCTTCAAAAGCTATAGGCGGCCGCGCGAAACATGTGAACCCATCTCCCTCGTTCTTTTATGCCGCGCCGTTTGCCGCGTTGCTCTCCATACTGGCCCTGGAACGTTGGTCCGCACTCCCGCCGTTAACCCTGGAAGCGGGCGCCGCGATTCTCCTGGTTGCGGTGATCGTCCTGGTCTGGCGTTACGTGCCCGACCTTCAGCCCGATAAGCTGCGAATCCGCTATCCCCTTGGGACGCTGGTGATCGGCGTGGGGATGTTCGGCATCTGGATCGCGCCGGATGTCTTGATTCCAGGCTACCGGCATCACGTCTGGTTCGAGAATTGGGTGCTCGGGAGATTCACTCCCGGATTGACCGAGGCCGCCCGCGCTCATGCGGCCGTCATCTGGCTTCGCGCCGCGCGAGCCATTGTCTTCGTGCCGTTGGCCGAAGAATTGTTCTGGCGCGCCTGGATGATGCGTTGGATCGTTCGCGACAAATTCCTGACGATCCCTTTAGGTGCTTATTCGCCCTCCGGGTTTTGGATCGTCGCGCTACTGTTCGGATTCGAGCATGGTCCGCAGTGGGACGTGGGACTAATCGCGGGAGTGGTATACAACTGGTGGATGGTTCGCACGCGGAGCTTGGGCGATCTCATCCTGGTCCACGCGCTGACCAATGCGTGTTTGAGCGCGTATGTAATCACTACGGGAAAATGGGAATATTGGCCTTAACATCTAGATGCACTCCAAGCGTTGAATGCGTCCGTCCCCCGGCGGCGGCATGCCCGGCCCGCGCGGTGCTTTTCGACTTCGACGGCACCCTTTCCTTGATCCGCTGCGGATGGAGGGACGTGATGATTCCGATGATGGTCGAGATTTTGCTCGATCTGAAGACGGGAGAAACCGAAGCCGAGCTGTACGCAATTGTCGAGGATTTTGTCTGGCGGCTCACGGGCAAGGAGACGATTTACCAGACGATGGAGTTCGCCGATCATGTGGCGCGGCGCGCGGGAGAGGCGCTGGACCCTCGGGAGTACAAGAAAATGTACCTCGATCGTCTATGGCTCAAGATCCGCGGCCGGGTGGCAGCGCTGCGCGAAGGGACCGCCTCGCCGGAGCAATACCTCGTGCCTGGTGCGCGCCCGCTTCTCGAACACCTCTACAACCTCGGCCTGCGGATGTATTTGGCGAGCGGCACCGACGAGATTGATATGAAGGAAGAGGCGCGGCTGCTGGATATCGCCCGGTACTTCGAGGGCGGCGTCTATGGCGCTCTCGACGACTATAAGAGCTTTTCCAAGAAGATTCTGATCCAGCGGATTCTTTCACAGACGGACGTCCGCGGCGACGAGATTCTGGTATTCGGAGACGGCTACG
>JASIEN010000361.1 GCA_030045935.1 Candidatus Sulfotelmatobacter sp. | reverse complement strand
GAGAATCGACGCAACGGCTCCTATTACCGAACCAGTTCTGCACCGTTACCGCATTCTCGGCAAGCGGGCCCGCTATGCGGCCGAATTCGCCAGACATTCCGCGGAGGCGCAGCAGTTTATTGCCCAATTGAAGCGGATACAAGATGCACTCGGTGACTGGCATGACTGGCTGACACTTACCCAGACTGCGAGCCAGTATCTCGGCGATATCCCCGACTCGGCTTTGATCGCGGAGCTGCGTAATGTGACCGGGGCGAAATTTCGCTACGCCGTCAATGTGCTGACGCAGGCGCGCGCGGCTCTCGAATCGCAAACGCCGCCTGCAGCTCAGACGGTTAAGCCGGCACAGGTCACAGCACTACACGCCGCATCTGCCGCATAGTTTCAAACCCTCCCAGCGAGGCAATGAGCAAACCCAAACACGGACGGTCTATCGTCCTCCTGCGGTGGGCATGTAAACTAATGGCCTTGCCTCATGCCTACTTTTGCCGCGGTCGATATTGGTTCAAACTCCGTCCGCCTCAAGATTGCGCGGCTGGTGCGGGGGCGTCTGCAAGCCATCCACGAAGATCGCGAAGTCACTCGACTCGGGGAGGGAGTATTTCGATCAGGCTTTCTTACTCCGGAGTCGATATCCGAAACCGTCAAGGTGTTGCGCCGGTTTCATCGCGCCACGCAGCAGGTGGTCACGCATGGCGTGCGGGTCGTCGCCACCAGTGCGTTGCGCGACGCCCGCAACGCGCAAGCATTTCTCGAGTGGGTGCGGTCGGCTACGGGATGGAAGGTCGAAATTATCTCCGGCCTGGAAGAAGCGCGTCTCATTCATCTGGGTCTGGTTTCGAACCTCCACATTGATAATTCCCCAACGCTGATGGTTGATCTTGGAGGCGGCAGTTGCGAACTGACCATCTCCAGTCGCGGTCACATCCGCGATATGGTCAGCCTGCCCTTGGGAGCGGTGCGTCTGACCGACGAATTTCTGAGCCACGATCCTCCGCGCAAGGGGGAACAGAAACGAATGCAGGGTTTCATCGCCCGCGAAGTGAACCGCATTGCCTCGCGGGTAGTGGCGGCCAAAGTGAGGAGCGTCATCGCGACTTCGGGAACGGCAGCAGCATTGGCGGCCACGGCCAGCCATCTGCGCAAGAATGTCCGCCGCGAGCGGCTGATTGTTTCTCGGGCAGAAATGGCGCGGTTGGCGCGGCGACTATCGCGGCTCGCCGTAGACGAGCGGCGCCAGATGGAAGGAATCGGTCCGCGCCGTGCTGAAATCATCGTTGCCGGGGCCTTCGTTTTCAGCGAACTGCTCGAGCGGTGCCACCTGAAGGGCTTCCGCTATTCCGCTCTCGGACTGCGCGACGGCATTCTCGCCCAGATGGCGGCTGAATATGATCGAAGCACACGGTCCGGCCGCCAGATCGAGTCGGAACGCTGGGAGTCGGTCACCCGCGCGGTTCGCCACTATAACGTGGATATGCGGCATGCTCTCGACGTCCGGAACTCCGCCATGTTGCTCTTTTCGGCGCTGCGTCCCGTGCACGGATTGCCACCGGAGTTTCGCGAGTGGCTGTCGGCAGCTGCGATGCTCTATGAAGTGGGAGATTACGTCAATCGCAACGGCCATCACCGGCATACCTATTACATCATTTCGAATTCCGAGATTCTAGGTTATACGCCGCAGCAACGCCGCATCGTCGGAGCCATCGCGCGCTATTTGGGAAAGTCGCGGCCAACCGTGGAAGACATGGCGATGAAAGGAATCGATCCGGCGGAGCGCTCCAACGTGTATAAAGCGATCATGTTGCTGCGCCTGGCGAGAGCGCTGAATCTGGGCCGCACCCGTGCCGTGCAAAAAATTCGCGTCAGCCACCGGGCAGGAGAAGTGCGGCTGACTCTGGTTCCCCGGCGGCGTATGGGGGTTGACCTGGAATTGTGGGCGATTGAAAGGGACGCGGTTTATTTCCGTGAAGTCTTTGGGCGCGAGCTTTCGACTGCGCTTGCGTAAAGTGTGCGCAACGCTTTCGGCGTCAGACACCACAGCAGGGTCCCGGAGTTGCGCCGCATATCCACGCGCGCGACCGCACCCTTCTTCAGATCAACCGAGGCTTCGCAGCCGGACTCGCTGATAACGCTTCCCAGAAACTGACTCAGGTTCGGGTTATGACCCACCACCATGATCGATTCTTGGGCAGAATATTTTTCCAGCATGCGGCGGAAATCGGAAAAAGCCGTTTCGGGCCGCAGAGCATTCTCAATCTGCAATTTGCCTTCGTAGCCCATCTCATTCCCCACCAGCGAGGCGGTCTGCGTGGCGCGCTTGAGAGGGCTCGATATGATCACGTCGACCTGGGCGTCGATCGCGGCCAGCGCGCGGCCTACATATCCGCATTGCTCGATGCCATCTTTATCGAGAGCGCGCTTTTCATCTTTCTTCGGATTGACCAGTGGATCGCCCGCACTGGCGTGCCGCAGAAAATAAATAATCATCGGAAATTATCGTACCCTTTCGGCGGAAATTTTGCGCCGGGCGGCCGGCAGGGGCGGCGGGGTGAAATCCACTAACTGCTTGCCTTCCGCCACACTGATCAGGAAATCCTGGGCGCTGAAGGCGGTGGCCGGCGGTTTGCGAACGTGTTTTCCGTGCATCGGCTGCCACGCGCGAATATAACTGGCATCGCGCAACAGGATGCGAGCTTTGCGGGTATCGGCAAGGAAAGCATCCAGCATTTCGCGATGTATGCGCTCGCGCAGAAATTCATCGCGCACCGGAACCAGCACTTCCACCCGCTCGTACAGATTGCGCGGCATCCAGTCGGCGCTTCCGATATAGATTTCCTCCTCGCCCCCGTTGGAGAAGTAATAAATCCGGCTGTGTTCCAGAAAGCGGCCCACAATACTTCGAACACGAATGCGGTCGCTCACTCCGCGCACGCCAGGACGCAGCGCGCAAATACCACGCACAATCAGGTCGATTTCAACCCCCGCCTGCGACGCCCGGTATAGCGCCTGGATAATATTCTTGTCGAGCAAAGCATTCATCTTTGCAATGATTCGCGCCGGGAGCCCTTGGCGCGCGTATTCGGTTTCGCGATCGATCAGCGCAATGCATTTTTCTGCGAGATCCAGCGGAGCTACCAGCAATGGATCGTAGCTTGGGTTCTCAGAATACGCGGTTAAGAAGCTGAACACATTGTGCACAGCGCGGGTAATTTCTGGATTTGCCGTGAACAGGCTTAAATCGGTATAGATGTGCGCGGTGGTTGCATTGTAGTTGCCGGTTCCGATGTGGGCATAGCTGCGCGGCACCCCATCGGGATCGCGGCGTACCAGCAGCGACAGCTTGCAGTGCGTTTTCAGACCGACCAGGCCGTGGAACACCTGCACTCCGGAATCTTCCAGTTCACGTGCCCAACGGATATTGGGCGCCTCGTCGAAGCGCGCTTTGATTTCAATTACGGCCGTGACTTCCTTTCGCGATGCCGCGTCCATCAGCGAAGAAACGATCGCCGAGTGCTCGCTGGTACGGTACAAAGTTTGTTTGATTGAGAGTACGTGCTCGTCTTCCGCTGCCGACTCAATAAATGAAACCACGGCGTCATACGAATCGTAAGGATGGTGCAGCAAAATGTCGTGCCGGCGCAGCTCCTCAAACAGGTTCTGCGATTTGGCGGTGAGCCGCAGCTCGCGCGGCGTGAAGCTGCGATACTTCAGGTCTGGCCGCAGCGCCTGCTCGTACACGTTGAAAAGCCGTGAAAGATTGACCGGACCGTTAACCGGGAAGACCTGCCAGGGATCAAGCTCAAAGACTGTGCGTAGCCGCTCGATGATTTCCGGGTCAGCATCAGCTTCAATTTCCATGCGAACAGCGTCGCCCTTGCGCCGATTGTGCAGCTCGGCGCGCACCGACTCAAGCACGCTGCGCGCTTCTTCTTCCTGCAAGTAAAGATTGCTATTGCGGGTTACGCGGAACGGTGCCGAAGAAATAATGTCGTAGCCGCGATACATTTCCTGCGCATGGTGCGCGACGAGGTCGGCGAGAAAAATAAAGTCAGTTGTGTTTTCAGAGGGCAGCCTAACAAGCCGGGGCAAGGCTCGTGGGACTGAGACCACGCCGGTGTACGTGATCGCCGAACGGCGCCGCCGCCGCAGAAGAAAACCCAGGCAAAGTGCCTTGTTGATGATGCGCGGAAACGGGTGCGAGGGATCGACCGTGACGGGCGTCAATAACGGATCAAGTTCTTTCTGGCAATACTCGTCCACAAAGCGGCGCGCTTCGGCATCGAGCTCGTGCAGGCTTAGAAGGCGTATGCCGTGTTCCGCCAGCGCCGGACGCAGCGTGTTCCAGCAGTCGTATTGATCGTCTACGAATTTGTGGATCTGGTGGGCCAGAACGTCGCGTTTTTCCGTCAGGGTCAAGCCATCGGGTCCGGCTTCGTTGTAGCCGTCCTCGATCTGCTGCACCATGCCGGCGACGCGAATTTCGAAGAATTCATCCAGATTGCTGGCGGTAATGGCAAGAAATTTCAGGCGCTCAAGCAGAGGATTGCCCTCATCGTCGGCTTCTTCGAGCACACGCCGGTTGAACTCCATCCAGGACGTGTCGCGATTGATGTAATACTTTGAATCGTCGAGCGAAATACGTGTCATGAAAGCAAATACCGCATACGAGGGTTTATACCTACTGGAGTTTTCAGCCAGCCCGGGTTTTTGCATCCGCTCCAAAGGATTCAGCTGAAAGGCCGAATCTGGGAGGGAAGTGCAGAGCAACAGTATAAAACATCTGGGGCGCTTGAAATTGGCGTGTTTCGGGTGTAATCAGAAGTCTCAACGATCTGGCAGGTTATGAGCGGAATCGGGATGTTACGCCGACCACAGCTACGACAGGATCCCGCTGACCGGGGCAAGTGTTAGAATTACTATAGATCTCTGTGCTAGAAGGGAGATTCCAGTGTCCAATCTCTCTGGCAACAACCCACCGAACTACATCCCTACTGTGGACGGCAGTTTTCATCGAACTCTAGTCGAAAAAGACTCCTACGACGCGGGGAGGCGTAGAGAGCAATGCGGCCCCGTCTGCACCTTCGTCGCAATACTTTTCGGCGTTATCGGAATACTTTTCTTCGGTGGCGCCTTGGCATTCATCATCCACGTTTGGTTCAGCGAGCACCCTCATTGGGCCTGGTAGCCATCATGGGTTTGTCAAAGGCATAATCAGGATCGATCTTCCTTCCAGCGTAGCGTTACGAAATCGCGGTTGTTGCGAACTCGAAGAACAACGGGCAACTCGGAAGTCCGTTGGCGAAATCAGGGCGCTACCACAAGTTGGAATCCGCGGCATTACCCGTACGCCAATTCTTTCGCCCGTTGCGTTGCCTTCACCACGGCCTTGATCAGCGTCACACGCAGCTTGCCTTCTTCGAGCTCGAGGATGCCGTCAATTGTGCATCCCGCGGGGGTGGTCACCGAATCCTTCAGCTGCGCGGGATGGTCGCCAGTCTCGAGCACCATCTTCGCCGATCCCATGGTCATTTGCGCGGCAAGCAGGGTCGCGGTCTCCCGCGGCAAGCCAACTTTCACTCCCGCTTCAGCGAGCGACTCCAAAATGATGTAGATGAACGCTGGCCCGCTGGCGGAAAGACCGGTTACCGCATCCATATGTTTTTCATCGACCACGACTGTTCTGCCGACCACGTCAAAGAACGAGCACGCGAGGGCAATCTGTTCTGGGCTGACGCAGCGGCCCTTGCACAAACCTGTCATTCCCACCCCCAGGCCGCAGGGCGTGTTGGGCATGGCGCGCACGACGGAGGTGTTGCTGGCAAGAGCGTTCTCGATCTGGCTGGTTGGCACCGATGCAGCCACCGAAATTACCAACTGCCCCGCAGAAATCTGCGGCCGAATTTCTTCCGCTACTTCTTGCACCGTCTGCGGTTTCACGCAGATAAAAATGATGTCTGCCCCGCGCACCGCCT
>JASIEN010000360.1 GCA_030045935.1 Candidatus Sulfotelmatobacter sp. | reverse complement strand
GCAGTTTACGATTTTGGATGCAAGGAAAGATGTCTTATTCGTGGCGACTCCGCTGACGCGTCCATTAGCGACGTGCACGCTCGTAACCGCGTCACCTGAAGAAACGTCAACCCCACGCCGTTTGACCGTGTGCAGCAACGCGCTGGTAAGGGCGCGCGGCTCGACGCTTCGTTCTTTCAAATAAAATGCCGGACGGTTGTAATCCGCAAGTGCGGGTTCAAGTTCGGCCAGTGGCGCAGGTAATAATTTTCCCAACGAGAATCCAGGCCGTTGATGTACGTGCTCCGCCGGAGGAAATACGATCGCGCCTTGATCGCGCAGGTCGACAAACATTCCCGACTCGACCTGCACTTCATGCACGAATTCCGGATACATCCGGGCGCTGGCGATGGCCAGAGACTGAAGCAACTCAGGGGTTTCGGCCGAACAATCCACCAGCATTCCGCCGGCAGCATAGGACGCTTCACGCCCCGGCTCGCCGCGCTCCACCACCAGAACTTTCGCAGCGCGTTTGCGCAGCTCAAGCGCCAGCGAGAGTCCGATAATGCCTGCCCCGATGATGATTACGTCCCAACTCTTCACGCTTGCATTGTAAAAGACTGTAATGGGCTGGCGCGCCAATTGACGCTTACCGCCCTCGTGCTCAACAATTGTGCAGCGGTCAATTCTGAGGTGACCGACTCCTCGGGGGGAACTATGCCGGAAGAAGGCGAAGCAACGCAGGTTGAGCAGTACGAACAGCAATCGAGCACAGGAAAGTGGATTCTGGTTTTTCTGGTCATTATCTTTGTGGCCGCCGCCGTCTATGGCTACGTCAGCACGCAGCTGAAAGTCGCGAAACTGACAAACGATTTGACTGGCAGCCAGGCGCAAATTACAGAACTGCAAAAGCGAATACAATCCGCCGAGGCCGAGGAAGAAACGCTCGGCAAGGCGCTCGGTATAACCAAGCGAGAGTTGGCCCAGCGCGCCGCCGAATTGCAAGCGCAGCAGGCGCAGCAGAGGTCGGCTGAATCGCGCCTGGAAGCAGAAGAAAACGCGCAGAAAGAACAGATCGGCCAGGTCAGCGGGGAAGTGGCCGGAGTAAAAACCGATGTGGGCGGAGTCAAGACCGATGTGGCCTCGACCAGAGCCGACCTCGAGGCCACCAAAGCGAAGCTGCAAACCGCAGTTGGCGATCTTGGCGTGCAGAGCGGATTAATCGCCACCACGCAAAAAGATCTCGAAGTTCTCAAGCATAAGGGCGACCGCAACTATTACGAGTTTACCTTGCTCAAAGGAGCGAAGCCCCAGCCCGTCGCCACCGTAAGCCTGCAGCTCAAGAACGCCGATGCCAAGCGCGCCAAATTCTCCATGAACGTCACTTCCGACGACCGTACCATCGAGAAAAAAGACCGCAATGTCGCCGAGCCAATCCAGTTTTACTCGGGGCGCGACCATCTGTTGTTTGAGCTGGTCGTCTGGACCGTCGACAAGAAGAAAGTTACGGGATACTTAAGTACGCCCAAGAATGCTCCTGTTCCCGTAACCGCGAACTGAAGGGACATTTCCTAGCCGCGAAAGCGGCGTAAGAATACAGCCCACGGCGCAAGCCGTGGGTGCCCAATCAAAAAAGATGCCAAGCCCAAGAGGGGCGAAAGAAAAAGGCGATTGGCAGGTTCTTTACAGCCGGTGGCGCCGAGCCACCATCCCGCCTTAGAAACAGCTGTACTCTCTAAGTTTAAGATCCTTGCCCCACTTTGCTGCCATTCTTCAGAACACGCTGCGGAACATCCAGAACAGGAATCCCGAGAGCGCCATTGCTACCGGCAGCGTGAGCACCCAGGCCAGCCCCAGATTCCGAACCGTCGACCACTGAATACCGGAGTTGTTTGCCGCCATTGTCCCCGCGACTCCAGAGGAGAGCACGTGCGTTGTGCTCACCGGAAGTCCAAACCCATCCGCGGCTCCAATCGTTGCCATAGCGGTGATTTCGGCCATTGCACCTTGCGCGTAGGTCAGGTGGCTCTTGCCGATTTTTTCTCCCACGGTAACGACGATGCGCTTCCAGCCCACCATCGTGCCCAGGCCAAGCGCCATGGCCACGGCGACCTTCACCCAAAGCGGAATAAAGCGCGTGGAGTGATCGATGTGCTTTTTGTAGTTGGCGAGCACCGCTGTATCGGCGGTGGAAATTTTCGGCGTTCCATTTTTCTGCATGAGGCGAATCGCTTCGCTGACCAGATACATGTCGTTGCGAAAATTCGGAATGCGATCATTGGGCAAGTTTTTCATTTCCTTGTACAGGGCGATTTCATTGCCCATGTCGCTGACCATAGTACGCAGCGCGAGCATTGTATTGGGCGTGAAGTTCTTGGTGCGAACGTAATTAGTTACATCGTCGCGAGCGTCGCCGATAACCGCGTTAGGGCTGACGTATTTGGTGAGGACGTCCGCAGCCTGCATGGAAACAGCAATGAAGTCCTGCGATTGCTGGTAGGTCACCGCGTGGTTAAGAGCATACGCAGTTGGAACGGTTCCGATCAGAATCAGCATGATCAAGCCCATTCCTTTTTGCCCGTCATTAGAGCCATGGAAAAAGCTGACGCCAGTGCAGGTCAGGATAAGCAGGCAGCGAATGTAGAACGGCGGCGGCTCAGTCCCTTCAGGAGCCTGATAAAGTTTTGGATCTTTGACGAACGCCTTCGCCACCAGCAGGAGCAAATAGGCGCACCCGAAACCCACGATTGGCGAGAGGAAAAGCGATTTGCCGATGTTCAGGGCCTGCCCCCAATCGACACCGCTGGTTCCAGATCGGCCATTCATAAGTTCATTCGCAATGCCCACTCCGATGACGGAACCGATCAGCGTATGCGAACTGGAGGCGGGAAGACCGAAATACCAGGTGCCAAGGTTCCAGATAATAGCGGCCACGAGCAACGCGAACACCATGGCGAATCCGGCTTTGCTACCCACTTGCAGAATCAACTCGACGGGCAGCAGCGAAACGATGGCAAAAGCCACGAGCCCGCTCGAAACCAGCACTCCAAGAAAATTCCAGAAGCCGGACCAGACCACGGCGACATGTGGCTGAAGCGAATGCGTATAGATAACGGTGGCAACTGCGTTGGCAGTGTCGTGGAATCCGTTGACGAATTCAAAGCCGAGCGCCACCAGAAGCGCGATGGCGAGCAGCAGATATGGAAGGATCGACTCGCTCCGAACCGTCGAGAGATCGCGCAACAGGCTGGTGCCGGCATAAAGGACTCCAACCACAAGGACGGCGCCAAAAATGATAATGCCCAGCTTGCCAGGACTTTTAGAGAGTTTCTGGTCGAGAAGAGTTTGAGACGCAGTTGCCATGACTACCTCGTTTGAAATCGGCGATCGGACACCGTTGAAGTTTGCAACTATACGAAAGGCGTGTTAACAGAATGTGAAAAATCCAGTTCCCGGTCGACGATTGCGGGGTCCCGGCCTGCTAAAACAACGCTAAAACTCACGCTGACTGATGGCGATTGTCCACCGGGTAGCGTCTGAAATCTACGCACCTTCCGACACTGCCGTCCACCGAAACCCTTCGCTCAGAGAGTGTGATTGTTTACAATGAAAGATTGGTCCAGCCGTGTGCGACGAGCTGGCCTCCTGGCTCATCGCAAGGACGAAAAAACACTTTGGACCCCTCAAATCACAATCCCAGCGCATCCCCCGGCGTTCGGGAGAGCGTGTCTTCATCTGGTCCGAGCATGGCCGGTCCCACCGTGTACTGGAGGGTTGAGGGCAGCCTGCTCGACCTTACGGTAGTTAAGCCGGTGGCCTTCTTTACCTGGAACGCACAAACGTTCAGCGAGCGTTTCCGGCGGCGCGGGCTGATATTTCTGATGGCCGCCTTGCGTCCGTTTCTTTATTCGACCAACCGCAAATTTGCTACCCGGGTGGTGCACACCGCGTTGCGGGGGGTCACACGCGACCGGCTCGACCTGTTGGGTGAAGAATACTTCCAGTACAAGCTGAAGCCGCAATTGAAAGCCTCAGGTGTCGAGCGCGTACAGGAATTGCTGCGTTCTGGCGCCGATGTGGTTCTGGTGAGCCAAGCCCTCGAGCACGTCATGAAACCACTGGCGCAGCATTTAGGTGTTCGGCGCGTGGTGGCAAACCGGCTGGAGTTCCGCGACGGAGTCGCGACAGGAAGGCTGCTCGATCCAGTGATTCGTCCGCGAGGCGCCTTCGCCCTTTTCCGTGAACAGCATCCCGACGGCCGGCGTGCTCCGAAGACACTGGCAAGGCAGTTGGATATCACTCTCGACGAACTGCGCGCTGCGGTCATCCCTTCCGCGCGCGAAGTGATTGAGCGCACGCGGCCGATTGTGCACTTCGATGGGCGCCGTCAGCAAGATGGATTCTCCGTGCGCCGTACACTGGCCGGCAGACATGTAATGCTGATCGGAGTCACTGGCTTCATCGGAAAAGTCTGGCTGGCAAATACGTTGATGGGTCTCCCGAAGATCGGGCGGATTTATCTGCTTATCCGCCGCCAGAAGTCGAATCCGGCGCAAGGACGCTTCGAAAAGATGGTCGAGGAATCGCCGGTATTTGATGCTCTGTTTGAAAAATATGGCGCCGGCCTGGGCGACTTTCTGCGGGAAAAGGTTGAAGTAGTCGAAGGCGATGTGACGAAGCCGGGATTGGGCCTTAATCCTGAGATTACACGCCGCTTGCAGCGCAATCTTGACCTGATCGTAAACAGCTCGGGCCTGACCGATTTCAATCCCGACCTGCGCGATGCGCTGAGCACAAACACCGATGCGGCGGTGAAGGTGGTCGAATTTCTACGCGGGACCGATCATGCCGGTCTCTTGCATCTCTCCACCTGTTATGTGGCAGGGGAGCGCGACGGTCGGGTCGCCGAGAAGCTGATCCCGAACTACACGCCGCATCGCACGCCGGGATTCGATGCCGAAAAAGAATGGCGATCTTTGCATGATTTGATTACCGAGGCAGAGGCGGAGGCTGAAAGTTCGGAGGTCACGGCTGGCCTGAAATTGCAGTCGCTTGCGAAAGAACAT